>PFEF01000006.1:15081-90923 GCA_002793915.1 Candidatus Ryanbacteria bacterium CG10_big_fil_rev_8_21_14_0_10_43_42
CTATTACTGACACCTATTACACCTATTACACTTATTATTGCGGGACGCTACACTCATGCGTTGTTTTATCAATTTGATTAAACGCAGTAAGATAAAAGATGATGATAAAATCTTATAAAATATTTATCGGAATTGTGGTGCTGTTCATTATCGGAGGAGTAATTTATGGCGTTTACCTCATTGACCGCGGGATGGATATGACGAAAAATGAGCTACCAGACGTAAGGATAAACATTCCCCCTGGTTGGTATGAGCATCGATTAAGTGATACACATATTATTTTGACAAGGCAGGAAGATTTTCCCGATATTGGTGCCACCGAAGGATACGCCTATGGCGAGCAGATAAATATCAATGTCTTGCCGGCAGGTACACCCTCGAAAGAGTGGGTTAGCCAAAATTTCATAGACTTGGACGACGTGCTTGTCAAAGAGGCGGCATGGAGCATTGTAGACAACGGCGATAACATTATTGATCCTGGCGATATAACTTTTCTGCGCGTAGAGCACGAGACACCTGCCGACCCTCAATTAACATACTATGTCTTTGAGGATGAGTATGTGTATGTCTTTTCTCTTTATCCGCTCGAACCGCAAAATACGGAGCGGTTGGATACGCTGGAATCGGTAATACGCTCATATACCAGTGTTGGCGCAGAGGAACGTATTCGCATTGATGGGACAATTATTGCGCTTGCGGGTGACTGGTCGGCATACCGCAACGAAACATTGGGCATTGCGTTTGAGTATCCATCTGTAATTAACGGAGAGGATATTTTTGTATCGGAATTTAGCGCTTCCGAAAGAGATGGTGTTACAACGGAGGGAGGAGTTACATTTTATCCAGACAGTCGTTTTGGCTTCATCAGCATTTCTGTTCAACATGCGCCGTTTACGACTTTGGAAGAGTGGTTTGCATGGAGGGAAGAACAGGTCGGCTATTCTATCTACAAGGACGGAGAAATAATGATAGATGGCCACAGGGCACTTGTTACGCACACACCACAAGAAGCGGGCGCTCCTCTGCATCCCGAAGAAAATCGCTGGCGGACGACCGTCTTTTTCAAGAATGACAAGCTGTATAAAATTTTTACCCGCGCGGTACCCTACGAGGATGTGCAGAAGATTTGGGAGACATTTCAGGTTCTCTAAGTCTTTCCCAGTCTCGATCGCCTGTACAGCTACGTGGAGTGTGTAGGGTATCTTTCCCGTACGTCGCATGAATCATATCCCTGCGGATGTGTTTAGAAGTATGAATTGCGCTTCAGGTTGGAATTTAAGGATGTACGTTTGACTTTTATTAAAAAAAACATACACTCCCTCTAAATAAAATTGAATGGAGGAGGTATTTAAAATATACAGAAAGAAACAAGAGCTCTACCGTACCGGATCACATTTCATTATCTGAAACGCACTATGGAAAGGAAAAATTATGCGTACCTTGCTGGCTATTGTGTTCTTGCTTTTCGGAACCACTTCCTATTCTTACGGTGAAATTATACATTTCATAGAAAACAATCCGAATAGGGAAAGTATATCACCCGATCAATTGGCGAAGTTATGGCCAATTGATAGCCATCGTTTTCTGCAACACCCTCCTTCAAAATTAGGCCTGCCGGAATCAGATTATTTAACGGAGATGGTGTGGCATGCAAATGATCACCCAAATACCGGAAAAATTGTAATAGGCGGCGGTTGGTGCAGTGCGGAACGATTTCCCGGACAAGCTCGTGCGGTAACAGCGGGTCATTGCAAGTATTCTTCTTCGGGACCTATTAAGGGCGGTATATTTGTTCTTCCAAACGGCGAGCAATTTCCTATTACTCAAACATGGGTAACATCTCGTCTTATACAGACAATTAATGTAATTCCTTCCGAAGAGGATTACGCTATTATAGGGTGGGACACTCAAGACCCTACCCCTCCGCCACCTTTACCCAGACCATGCAGGCGCCGGTGTCGGTCTTACGCAAAGACACTTACCGCGATGCCCGTATCGATAGAAGATCCCGGTATTAACAGGATTGTTACGGTTCGTGGGTACTCAAGCGGACACGACGCGGGTAATAATATGGTAAAATTCACATCCATTACCATGAGACTATTTGATTCAACAACATATATCTTCGGAGGTAATATGGAGCCTGGTATAAGCGGTGCTGTCGTGCTCTGTGATGCGGGTAATCCGGCGCCGGAGGACGCAGGAATACAATTTAATGTATGGTGCGGCATCCTGACTTTATATGTCACAGATGGCACTGGAACAACGGTGCAAAATGGAGCCGCTTTCCTGAACGAACCGGCATGGTCAGATCTTTTGACTACAGCCGGTATTCAATAACGATATTTTGCCGTCATAGATTTCTAAGGCGGCTTTTTTAAAAAGAAAAAAGGGGACTTACCCTATTTTTCATTTTTTCCCTAGCCGAGAAATTATTATAACATCATAATAAAACTAAGAAATAACTATGAAAATCGGCAACACATTCAAACTCATCATTTCACTTATTATCCCGCAGTTGGCAGGAGGGCTGGGGAGCTTTTTTACCATCGGTTCGGTGAAAGATTGGTATCCGGTGCTGGTGAAGCCCGCCCTCAATCCGCCGGCATGGATATTCGGTCCGGTCTGGACGACGCTGTTTTTTTTGATGGGCTATGCGCTGTATCTTGTCTGGAGAGACGAGAGCGGAAAAAGCAAACACCTGGCCTATTGGATGTTTGGTATTCAAATGGTTTTAAACGCGCTATGGTCAATTATCTTTTTCGGCCTGCATAGCCCGGGCGGAGCACTTTTTGAGATAGTGTTCCTCTGGCTCGCCATTCTCACCACGATCATTGCATTTTATAAAATCTCTCGTCCGGCCGCCTGGCTTCTCGTGCCCTATATTCTCTGGGTCAGCTTCGCCGGGTATTTAAACTATTCAATTTATGTCCTTAATTAATATATTTACCATGAGCTCTGTCGAAGTGTTCGACGGAAGAAATAAGAAATAAGTATCAGACACCCGGTTATACTTACCGTAATAACATAGTTTTATAAACCTTGTTACGATATGTGGCCACATAGCACAAAAAAGAATCCTTGCATTAATGCAAGGATTTTTAGTACAGACTTGATATTTAAAAGTAAATTTCTACCATACTATAATATATCCGATTTAGGAGAGACATAAGAATATGAAATATGAGAATTCAACCCATGAGAGAGGTTTCTAATGGAGATAAGTTATTGTTGAGCTATTTTGGTTTTTATCCACATGGCTTGTTACGTATTGTTAGCGGTAATACATAATTCTGGTACAATAAATTGTAAGTGATATTGAATAAAAGACGTAGTAATAAATAGTTATATAAGGCAAAAGTCGAATCGCTATTAAAAATTAATCCAATCAAATATGAAGAAAAATGTTGTTTTAATGGGGGTACTGACTTTGCTTGTAGTAACGGGATCATGGGCATTTGCGGGAGAGTGGGATGATATAAGAACCCACTGTGTCGGTGAGTTGGTAAAACCGTGTGACGCGGTATATGCGACTCTTCAAGAGGCTCATGATGCCGCTGATAGGCCGGGAGAATCAATTATTATTTCACCCGGCGTACATAATGTAGGCCGTGCTGTTTTAACAAAATCAGTCCGTATACGCAGTGTTAATCGGCGAAGTAAGTCTGTATTATCTGATGCTAATTTAGAGCCGGGCGGACCTTTTATTACAGTTCGGCGTCCGGCGGGTTCTACGGATCCTGTAAAAAGAGTAATTTTTGAGGATCTTGATTTTGAAATCGGTAATTCATCGGTGGTGATTTCATTTCCCGATGATGTTGAAAAAAGTTTTGTTCAAAGAAATACTATTACTTGCTTAAGTCCCGGTATTACGGGCGTGGAGTATGCGGAACATGGAAATGCATTCAGTGGACGCGTTGATCGTACAACGTTTACAAACTGCGCGACGGGTGTATTTATGGGCGCAGGTACGCGTCATTTTCGCATAGAGAAAAATGAGTTTTTTACCAAGAATGGAGATACGGCCATTCAGTATAGGGCGCGTCAGGGGCAGATTTTTTGGAATGATATAACATGTATGGGAGGAGATTGTATCGCATTAAAGATAGAGGGATCTGATCTTACCGATATCAATAATAACAACATATTCGGAGGTACTGCCCAGTGGCTTGTTCATGAGGGAAGATCCAATGACTCTATTGAATTTGATCATAATGTCTATAAAAATCCGCCAAATGGAACTCCTTTTCTTGTTGAGACGTCTCCGGGCGTATTTACGGAGGAATATACATTGGATCCGAGCTGTGGAACTTCATGGAGCCGCAATCAGATAGTTATAGGTAGTGAGGTAGAGGTTTTACCGCGTTATCGAACGTCATTTTGCAGTTTTAAATAACATTACTTAAATGGTTCCTGTATTGTGGGAATCGTAATTGTGCGGTGTATAACCACACCAGTATTGTATGTGCTGGTGTGGTTTTATGTATAAAGATATATGCAAGGCGAATGTAAATATAACGAATGGGTGTTATAATATTGATTATGTCATATCATCATACGCAAATAGGGTATTTTATAATAAGTGCACTCCTTGTGGTTGCTTTGTTTTTTGGAATAATGCTTATGCAGGCGGGACTTGGTGCCGTTTTTAATGTTATCCCGATCGTCATTCTTTTTATTATGGCATCTTTCGTGTCGCTTACTGTTTCTATTGATGGTGAGTATGTGCGTATCGTATTTGGGTATGGCGTGGTGAGAAAAAAAATTCTTCTCGCGGATATTATATCCGCACATGTCGTCACTAACCATTGGTATTACGGTTGGGGTATACGCGTTTGGTTTTGGCCGTATATGTGGATTTTTAACGTTTCCGGATTTAATGCCGTTGAAATACGGCTGAAAGATGGAAGAATATACCGGATCGGAACGGATGAGCCGGAGGAATTAGAGCGTGCCATTATACAGGCGTCCAAATCCATGATGCATAAAAATAATGACCATATCATAAAAGATAATAAGAAAGAGAGCATGCAGTAGTCATTGATTGTATGTGGTGTCTCGTGTATGCTAAGACGCATTATGTCGTATAGCCACGGACTTATTACATTTAATGCAGTTTCATACGAGCATAGTCCTCTTAAGCCAATTCTTGTAGAATCAAGTTTTTCTGTTAGACGCGGTGCAAAATTGACGCTTATGGGGCAAAATGGTGCCGGTAAGAGCACTCTTTTTGGCTTGATTACGGGTATGTACAAGCCGGATGAAGGACAGGTTAGTATTATGCCTCGAACGAGTATAGGGATTTCACGGCAGGTCATTCCGCGTAATGAGCTCGCTCTTACTATGAGGGAATTTTTTGAAAAATGTTTTACGGATAAAGTATACGATATTGATCCCAAAATAGACGATGTGCTTTCAATAGTTAATCTTTTACCGCCGGAAAAGGATAGCGCATCATATAAAGATCGTACGGTGGGAAGTTTTTCGGGCGGTCAGCAGGCGCGTCTCTTGCTCGCCTCGGCTCTTATTCAAAATCCTGATATTCTTTTGCTTGATGAGCCGACAAATAATCTCGATAGAGAGGGGATTGAGCATTTAACGGAATATTTGAAGGAATATAAAAAAACCGTAATTGTTATTTCCCATGATGCCGATTTTCTTAATGCATTTACTCATGGCGTTTTGTATCTTAATGTACAAACTCATGCCGTTGAGCGATACGAGGGAAATTATTATGATGTTGTGGAGGAAATTACGGCACGAGTTATGAAAGAAGAGCGGAAGAATGCACAGCTTCAAAAAGAAATCCAGGCAAATAAAGAGAAGGCAAACTTTTTTGCAAAGAAGGGAGGGAATATGCGTATGGTAGCAAAGCGTATGCGTGAAAAAGTAGAGGCGCATGAAGAAAGTAAGGTGGATGTGCGTAGGGAAGATAAGACCATTCGCCCGTTTACCATTCCCGTACAGGAGGGGGTTCCTATGGATGTTTTAAAGCTTTCTTCATACAATGTTATTCGTAATAACGGAGTCAAAACTATTTTTTGTGATATAACGCTTCGGCGCGGAGATCATTTACAAATTGTCGGTCCGAACGGCATTGGCAAAACAACATTATTGGAATCGCTTGCATCGGGAGAGGCGGATGGTGAAAAGATAGCGAAGGGAACTATAATCGGGTATTACCGGCAGGATTTTTCAAATCTTGATTTTGATCAAACGGTATTTGATTGTCTTATGTCTGTAATGAAGGAAAAAAATCAGGAGAATATGCGTGCGTGCGCGGCTGGATTTTTAATTACGAGTGATATTATAAAAACAAAAATCGGACTGCTTTCAGAAGGGCAGAAAGGATTGGTGGCATTTGCGCGTCTTGTGCTTCTCGAGCCCGGACTTCTTATTTTAGATGAGCCGACTAATCATATAAATTTCCGACATGTTCCCGTAATAGCGCGCGCTCTTAATGCGTATGCGGGTACCATGATATTAGTGTCCCACGTACCGGATTTTGTATCGCATATTGCCATTAGTGACGTATTAGACCTCGATAAAAAGAAAAAATAGGATGGAAAAGTATTATAGAGTAAGAAGTTATGGATGTATGGGTATGGTAGGGAGTGGGAAATATGCAAAAATCTTGACATTATATTATAGATATGATATAATTGAGCTATTCAAATCATAAGCTGTAGGGGAATCATAGTCGAGTTTTACCATATAGTGTTCTGTGTTTGAGACATTTATTAATATAGTTTTTTTTTACAGAAATGCAAAAAGGAATAATTACCCGTTTAACCGATCGCGGTTTTGGGTTTATTGCTCAAGAGGGTCAAGAAAAGGATCTTTTCTTTCATTCAAATGAGCTTCAGAATGTTGAATTTAACGATTTGCGCGAAGGTGATGAACTTACCTTTGAAGTAGCGGAAGGTCCAAAAGGATCTAACGCGGTTAATATCAACAAGGCGTAGATAATAAAAAATATCCCGGCATTTGCCGGGTATTTTTTATTGGCTTATTTCCGTATGTACGGACGGAAGAAGCTCTGTTTTTCCATGGGTAAGAAGGCCAAAAAGAATAAAGCCGAAACCGGCAAGGGTAATAATATCCGCAAGCAGAAAAAAAGTTGAATTTGCAAAATCGTGAAGAGGTCCTCCCGCCACCCATAAAAAAAGACCTATGGCAATAAGAAAACTGCGCCGTCGAGTTTCCCCCGGGTACGTAGCGGCAAAATAAAAAGAAGCGAGAGAAAGAGGAATTATGCCAAGAATAAGTTTAAGAGCGATCATACTACCGGCCAGTCGGGAGGGTATTATTTGTTGAATATTGTGGGTTTCAAAAGAAGTAAAGTTAAAAACGGGTAAATGTGTAATATGTATATAAACCTCAAAAGCTCCTATGGCCAGAATGATAAAAAAACCGATAACGGGAGAAATATGTGTATAGCGCGCAAACAGAGCGGCAAGCCAGGCGGCCGCGAGGGTGAGGAATGCCTGTGCCGTAATATATCCCCATACCATTACCGTTTCGTTATAGGGAGTGAAAAGAAAGGGAATTACAAAAATAATGCCAAAAAAAGTTACCGCAATGAAGGAATTACGGAAATACCAAAACAGCGGATTATCGGCATGTTCTTTTACGCGCCATGAAAGGCGGACGGAGCCGTATGCGCCCACGGCCGTTATGAATAAAAGAAGGATGGCTGTTGTACTGATGGGAAATATGTGAAAGAACGCCATGGCGGGAATTATTTCTTAAAACTTTTTTTCAAGTGTGGAATCATGGATTGACGAATGTGTGTCAATGTTATGCCATTGCTTCCACCATACGATAATAAGATAAAACGCTGTCACGATAAATACTGCAAGAAGAATGGTTGTCCATTTTTCAAATATATCAGTCCATGTGGCGCCGATATATATTCCAAGTGAAAGAAGGGATATTTTCACAACCGATACCTGCCACCATCTTAATGTTATGGGCTTAAAGAGTGAATTCATATGTTAGAATATTACTTATAATAACCACTAGTTCAAGTATAGACCCTTTTGCCAAGAAATTGTAGATGGTACTATGAAAAAGTATGAAAGATAATTGTATCCAGTATATTGAGCTTTATGCTCCGGACCTTACGAAGATAAAGCAATTTTATGCAAACATTTTTGGATGGAAGTTTACTGATTATGGTGAAGGATATACGGCGTTTACTAATAGCGGTGTCGAAGGAGGATTTGAGAAACGGGAAGCCGTGGTGCGGGGAGGGCCGCTTATAATTTTATATTGTGCAAAATTGGAACAGGCAAAAGATGCTGTTATGGAGGGTGGCGGTGTCATTTGCAAAGATATTTTTTCATTTCCCGGTGGTCGGCGATTTCATTTTATTGATCCGGGCGGTAATGAGCTTGCCGTGTGGTCAGATATACAAGCACCATAATATGGCGCGAATACAGGATTCGGAAGGAAATTACATAACACTTCGCGCTGTTAAACAGTCTTATCATTTGGTATAGACATGGTACTACTTTTGTGGTACAATTCTCCTAGTTTGATCATTGTTATAGGAGGATGTATGTCGCAGGAAAAGAAACCCTTATTTTCTTTGTACGATTTCGTTACATGGAGCAATAGATACCCATCCGAATTAAGGGAAAGGATAGTAAAGAAGTATGGCATAGGTCCGTTTCTCGTTGTCGGTGTCCGGTTAAAAAAAGAAGATGAGATGGAATTCAGCGCCACTGTCGCGGAATGGGTAACGATTGAGCTTCCTAATGGAGAGAGGCGTGAAATCGACGGCGGTTGGTTCCAAAAAACGTCGGCCTCTTCACCGGCGAAAAAAGTTATGAGTGAAGAAGACGAACAAAGGATAAAAGAACTAATAAAGGACCATCCGCTTTATTTTGAGGTAATGCTTGGAGAGTATCTATCTCTAGAGCCGTATGCTGTAGTATGTGAGGTGCTCAACGCCATATTCGGAGGAGGTTTTTCCGACGTTGGTGAATATGTTCGCCGAAACACAAATGATATTTATCAACAATTTTCCATTAATGTGGCGAATATGCGAGAAATGGAAGCGGCGTTTAAAGTAATCGAAAAGAAAATCTTTTTGGTCGAGGCCTGTATATTACGTCCACATGATGTTTCATCATATGGAGAATAAGAGCAATAACTCAACGGAATTATCCGAAGAGTTTTTTTATTTACATAAAATATTTGTATAATTATATCATATGAAATCTTATACGCTGGGGTTTGTTTTTAATACGGATCTCTCAAAAGTTCTTTTGATGGAAAAACAGCATCCGGATTGGCAACGCGGAAAATATAATGGCATTGGCGGTAAAATTGAGGAAGGGGAAGAGAGTCGGGCATGTATCGTGCGGGAAATAGAGGAAGAATCGGGACTTTCCACCGAGGAGGCGGACTGGATATATATCGGAGTACTAAAAGCGGAAGAGTATGTGGTAGACGTGTATGCGCTCGTATATATGGGAGCACGAACAGACGCGGTTACTACTACGGATGAAAGGGTGGAATGGTTTTCTACCGTGTCTTTGCCGGACAAAGTAATTCCTAATTTACGGTGGATGGTACCATTTGCGCTTGATAAAATCACAAATAAGGAAGTAAGACATTTTATGGCGGAGTACCCTTAATTATTAAATGTGCATATGGCAAAAGCAGAGCTCAAAACCAAAAAAACAAAACAAAGTGTTATAGCGTTTTTAAATACTATTAAGGATCTGGAAAAAAAGAAAGATGCGAAAAAAATACTCGCGCTTATGAAAGAAATCACCGGAGAGAGGCCTCAGATGTGGGGAGATAGTATGGTGGGGTTTGGGGACTATCATTACACATACGCGTCCGGCCGCGAGGGCGATTGGTTTCTTGTCGGGTTTTCCCCCCGAAAACAGAATCTTACTATTTATATTATGCCGGGATATAAAGATTACGGACCCCTCATGAAAAAATTGGGTCCGCATGCGCTTGGAAAATCATGTTTGTATATTAAGCGATTAGATGATATGCATATCCCTACGCTTAAAAAACTCATCAAGACGGGATATCAGGACATGAAGAAAAAATATAAAAAATAATATGGAAGATAAAAAACAAAATAATAATGAAACGGAGCCGGTTTTACATATCAAAATATCCTATGATGATTTTGCGAAGGTGGAATTGCGTACGGCAAGAATTTTATCAGCGGAAGCGGTGGAAGGATCGGATAAATTAGTGCGTCTCCGAGTTTCGCTTGGTACGAAGGAACGGCAGTTATTGGCCGGCATCGGAAAGTCGTATACACCCGATGATCTTGTCGGAAAAATAATTGCGGTGGTTGCCAACTTAAAACCGCGGAAAATGATGGGCATGGAAAGCGATGGTATGTTGCTCGCGGCAAGCGGAGAAGATGGACCGGTACTTCTTACATCTGACAAGGAGATTTCGCCTGGTGCAGAAATACGATAACGAAGTTAACTTTGTTGAATGTACCGGCAAGGTTTTTGTTGTTATGCAAAAAAATAAAAAATATATTGTTATTGAAAAGCAAGTGGGCGAAACGCCGCGCATGGTCCTTGATAGGTACCGGAAAGAAAATACGTGGGTGGGGGATATACCGCTTGCATACGCCGGTCGTCTGGATCCTATGGCGGAAGGATTATTATTGGTGCTTGTGGGAGATGAGTGTAAAAATCAAAAAAAATACCATGCCCTGGATAAAGAGTATGAGTTTGAGGTTCTTCTCGGATTTTCAAGTGATACGGGGGATATACTGGGAATGGCGGAATCCGATGCGGGCATGTCTCGTGTGTCAGATGCGCGCATGAAAAGTATAATGAGACAATTGGAGGGTAAGCAGAAATTTGCTTATCCGGTATTTTCATCTAAAACAGTCAAAGGAAAGCCCCTTTTTTTATGGGCATTGGAAGGGCGTCTCGGAGAAATAAATATACCGTTTGCAGACATTACGATATATAACCTTGATTATAAAGGTATGCGTACTGTTGCAAAAAAAGAATTATGGGAATGTATGGAGAAAAAAATAAAAAGCATTCCCGTTGTTGCCGAAAAATCAAAAGCGTTGGGCACCGATTTTCGCCGATCTGATATACAAAGACGGTGGAAAAGCGTATGGGATTCCTTCGATGACGAGTATATGTTTCAGATAGCACGGTTTACATGCATATGTTCCTCCGGCACATACATACGCACGCTTGCCGAAAAAATTGCGGAAAAAGCAGATACTATGGGGCTTGCTTACCATATAAAACGCACCGGTATCGGAAGGTATAAACAGGTATGGGGAAGAAAGGGGTTTTGGTATAAAACCTTTAAATAGCACTATTTTATAAGGAAATATTGATAAATGATTGACATTTAACTTTATTTATGTCAGAGTAGAATCTCATATGTATAATCGAAGTAATTCCTGGACACAGTCTCCGGGCAGATCAAATAACAGGCGTGGTTTTGGACAGCGCCGCTCGGTACCATCCCGAGGGCGTTTTCAGAGTGGACGCGGACGTGGAGGCAAGGGCGCTTTTAGTATGTCTACCGATGATATATCTATTTTTATAAATAAGGCAGTTGCCGAGATAAAAACCGAAGAACATATTATCGAACATAGTTTTGCTGATTTTGCCCTACATCCCGATCTTGCGCGCGCCGTTCGTTTCCGTGGATATACGACACCGACCCCTATACAGGACAAAATTATTTCTCATGTTTTAAAAGGGACTGACGTGGTTGGACTTGCCAATACTGGTACCGGCAAAACGGGCGCCTTTCTTATTCCATTGATTCATAATGTACTGCAAAATCCTGAAAAACAGGTTCTTATTATAGCGCCCACGCGCGAACTTGCGGTTCAGATTGAACGGGAATTTGACAGCTTGATAAAACGAATACGTTTGTATGCGGTAGTGTGTGTTGGAGGTGCTAATATGGGAGCACAAATTCGCAAGCTTCGTCAGCACAGTCATTTCATTATCGGTACACCGGGACGTCTTATGGATCTTATGAAGCAGGGTGCTTTAAATTTGGAACAGGTGGGGACAATTGTTCTTGATGAGGCGGATCGCATGCTTGATATGGGTTTTATAGATGATGTCCGTTTTATTATGAGTAAGATGCCGCGAGTGCGACACACGCTTTGTTTTTCTGCTACAATGTCACGGAATATATCCAATCTCATTAACGATTTTCTTATCAATCCCGTTACCATTTCAGTAAAAACGGGAGAGACGGCCGCCAACGTTGAACAAGAAGTGGTGCGTGTTCGCGGACGTAATAAAATGGATGTACTATATGATCTTCTAAAAACGGAAGAATGTAGTAAGGTGCTTGTTTTCGGAAAGACAAAATATGGCGTGCAGAATATTTGCGATGCATTATATAGGCGTGGTATTAAGGCGGATGCTATTCATGGAGACAAATCGCATGGTCAGCGTCAGCGTGCACTCCGTAATTTTAAGGAAAATAAAGTACAAACATTGGTAGCTACGGATGTTGCATCCCGAGGGCTAGATATTAGTAACATCACCCACGTCATTAATTTTGATATACCGGCGACGTATGATGATTACGTGCATCGTATCGGACGCACGGGGCGCGGTACTAAAAAAGGAAAAGCTCTTACATTTATTGAATAGAAAGCATATTTTTTCTTTTTGGAATTATGGAAATCAGGAATATAGCGATAATAGCCCACGTAGACCATGGGAAAACAACACTAACTGATGCCATTATGCGGCAGACGGGTATGTTTGAGGAGGGTATGAGTATGGATACGAATGCGCTTGAGCAGGAGCGTGGTATTACTATTTATGCCAAAAATACGGCAACGATATATAAAGATACAAAAATAAATATTGTAGATACGCCGGGACACAGTGATTTTGGATCAGAGGTGGAACGAGTGCTTCGCTCTATTGATTCAGTGCTTCTGGTAGTGGATGCACAGGAAGGTCCTATGCCGCAGACACGATTTGTTCTCAAAAAATCTCTTGAACTTGGTTTTAAGCCTATTGTTATTCTTAATAAAATTGATAAGCCGGCGGCGGATCCCATGCGTGCCGAAGAACAGGTTCTCGAATTGTTTTTTGAACTGGGTGCTTCTGATGAGCAGGCG
Source organism: Candidatus Ryanbacteria bacterium CG10_big_fil_rev_8_21_14_0_10_43_42 (assembly GCA_002793915.1). NCBI lineage: Bacteria > Candidatus Ryaniibacteriota > Candidatus Ryanbacteria bacterium CG10_big_fil_rev_8_21_14_0_10_43_42. Next base: position 28,205 of record PFEF01000006.1, read on the forward strand.
GATTTTACGGTAGTTTATGCAATTGGAAAAGATGGCGTTGCCATGAAAAACAGAGATGATGAGAAAAAAGATCTCTCGCCTTTGCTGGATACTATTTTAGAACAGGTGCCAACAGCGCCTCATACGGTGGACGCGCCTCTTAGGGCACAACCATTCAACTTGGCATATGATAATTTTTTGGGACGCCTCGCTATTGCGCGCGTATATGACGGTATTCTTCGCGTGGGCGCACAGGTATATATTACAACGCCCGATGGGGATATACGAACCGGAAAAGTAACGAAGCTGTTTACGTTTAAAGGAGTGGCGCGAAAAGAAGTTGATTTCGTGGAGGCGGGAGACATTTGCATGATAGCCGGACTTCCCGATATTTTTATCGGAGAGACTATCAGTGCAGACAAGGAAGTTGAGTTATTACCCGCAATCAAAGTGGACGAACCAACGATTACGCTTACGTTTTTGGTAAACAACTCTCCGTTTGGAGGGCGTGATGGTACGTTACTTACGTCGCGGCAGATACGGGAGCGTCTCGAGAAAGAACTTGAGGTGAATGTGGGGCTTAAGATTGATTTTACACAGCCGGATCAGTTTAAGGTTTATGGCCGCGGAGAATTACATGTTGCCGTTCTATTGGAAACGATGCGAAGGGAGGGGTATGAGATTCAGGTTTCACAGCCACACGTTATTATCAAGGAAGAGGATGGTAAGAAATTAGAACCCTTTGAGGAAGTGACAATTGATGTGCCAAGTGAATTTCAGGGGGCGGTTATAGAAAAATTAGGCAAAAGAAAGGCAATTATGACGGATATGAAGACGGAATCGGACGCGACGGTACGACTTACGTTTGAAGGGCCTACCCGTGGTTTTCTAGGTTATCGAGGGCAATTTATGGTGGATACGAAAGGGGAAGGTATTCTCTCAAGTAGAGTTATAGGATTTAAGCCTTATGTAGGGCATATAGAAAAGCGTGTTACGGGATCCATGATATCAATGGCTACCGGAAAGGCGTTGGGATTTTCACTTGCAAATTTGCAGGAACGCGGTGTTTTGTATATTGGTCCGGCGACGGAAGTGTATGAGGGTATGGTTATTGGAAATACGGCAAAAGGAGATGAAATGTCGGTAAATCCCATAAAGGGAAAACAGCTTACCAATATGCGCGCTTCCGGATCGGATGATACTATCCAGCTGGCACCGCCGCATATTATTACGATTGAATCCGGACTTGAGCTGATTGCCGAGGATGAGTATCTGGAGATAACGCCGCATAACGTACGTATACGGAAGCAGTACTTAACAGAAAATGAACGCTCAAAATCAAAAAGAGGAAAGGGTGGCGCATAGGAATGTTTGCAATTTTTTAATGCCTATGGTATGCTATGCGCTATACATGTCGACGAAGTAAAAATAAGGTTGAATTTTATACTTGAAGACAGGTGATTATAGGAATTTATGTTCTAACAATGCAACAGGGAACAGTTGCCCGTATCATGGACAAAGGCTACGGCTTTATCCAGCGAGAGGGCGAAGAAAAAGACCTTTTCTTTCATGCAACTGAAGTTAAGGACGGCGCATTCAATGATCTTCGTGAAGGAGATGCTGTGCAGTTCGAAGTTGAGGAAGATTCAAAGGGAGCACGCGCCGTACAGGTGAGTCGTGCATAGGTATAAAAATACCCATAAAACATACCCGACGTACGTCGGGTATGTTTTTGTTTGAATGGCAACATACATGCGAGTATGTTGACGATTAAATTATAATAATGTATAATCGTGGAAATGGCATTTAAGGGGGTTGTATGTTTAAGGAACCGACGGTGCGTTGTGGGAACATAAAGGTAGAGTTAATTTTCGAGAAATACGACATAAAACTTCCCGATGGGTCGGTTCGCGGGGGATGGAAGATGTGGGTCGGAGAGTATTATTTTGGAGCCGCTGACTCAAAAGAGATGCTTCTGAAAGCGTGGAATGAGCTTAGTAGGCCATCAGAATCATTTCATTGGCGAAGTATTTCTGAAAGATCAAGGTATGTTCTTACAAACAGTCGGGGTTACAGAGAATATTTGGAAGAATCTCGATTACGACTACGATAACTACAATCCTTGGCACAGCAAGGGTTTTTTTCTTGGATTAGTATGCACATGATATAATAAAAAAATGGAAAAGGAAAAATCGCATTTACTTAAAATAATTCCGTACTTACTCGCGTATAAATGGCGGGTTGTTTTTTCTCTCATGCTTATTGTTGCGGGACGCGTGTTTTCTGTGGCAAATCCTTACGTTATAAAAAAACTTATCGATATGCTTGTGGACGGGGCGTTACCGAACCTCTCTTTTATTATTGGTCTTATCATCCTCTTTTTTATTTTTCGGTGGGGTACGGATATTACCGGTGGTATTAAGGATTATATTTTTGCCAAAGTGGAAGTTGGTGTTAAGCGTCGCATTCCCCTGGACGTGTTCGAGCATCTCCTTTCTTTGCCGTTGGATTTTCACGCGGATCAGGCAACGGGAGGCGTTGCGCGAAAAATTGCGCGTGGCACTAACTCGCTTTCGTCGCTTAGCTTCTTTTTTACCGGAAACATTCTCCCCACAATTATAGAGATACTGTTTATATTAGGGATATTTCTTTTCACATTTCCGATTTCGTTTAGTATTGTATTTGCGGTTTTTGTGGCGGTATATATTGTATATACAGTAAGGATAACCGATCGTCGGCAGGTTCTTCTTATTGAGGCGAATAAACGTGATGATGCAGGATCGGAAAAATCTGTTGATGCCCTCCTTAATTTTGAGACAGTGAAGTACTTTACCAATGAAGAATTTGAAATCCGGCGCTATGATACGGCCTTGGGAAAATGGGCCGAAGTTGCCGTTGAATCTACAAAGAAGGGGGCAAATTTAAATATGGGGCAGGGATTTATTATAACCGCAGGACTTACGGTGTTATTAGCTCTTGCAACACGCGAATTTATGCAAGGAGCGGCCACTATAGGAGATTTTGTCCTTATAACATCATATTTGAATCGTATCGCCATTCCTATGTCCTTCCTCGGAGCATTATATAGGCGCATTAAGGAAGGACTTGCGGATATTGATGCTATGTTTCGGTTATTTGATACGGAGAATACCATTACTGATAAGATCGATGCTCACCCCCTTATCATAAATGAGGGACGGGTGGAGTTTCGTGATGTTGTTTTTGGATATAATACCAACAGAAAGATACTGAGGGGTATTTCCATCGATATGCCGGCAAAAAAAAGTATAGCGCTCGTAGGGTATTCCGGATCTGGAAAATCAACAATATCAAAACTTCTCCTTCGATTATATGATGTCTTGGAAGGCGGGATATATATTGATGGTGTGGACATACGGGATGTTACGCAAAAGTCACTTCGGGAAGCCGTTGGCGTTGTGGCGCAGGATACCATTTTATTTAATGATACGATTGGTAACAATATTGCATATGGAAGACCGGATGCTACGGAAGAGGAGATACAGAGCGCGGCAAAGATTGCTCATATCCATGAATTTATAGAAACATTACCAGAACAATATAATACGCGCGTTGGAGAGCGCGGTGTAAAATTATCGGGAGGGGAAAAACAGCGCGTTGCCATCGCGCGTATGTTGCTTAAAGATCCTCCTATCTTATTATTCGACGAGGCAACAGCATCCTTGGATAGTAAATCAGAGCGCTTGATACAAGATTCTATTGCCGCATTATCGCATGAAGGGCGTACGACTATCGTTATTGCTCATCGTCTTTCCACGATTGTTGATTTTGATAAGATTGTTGTTATGGCAGATGGTGCCGTTATCGAACAGGGTACGCATAAGGAATTATTGCAAGAATGCGGAGCATATCAGCGTCTATGGAGTACGCAAAACAAGCATCTGTGACTATAACAAAATAATACGCAACAAAAATATGAATGCACTGCGAGACGTATACAAAAAATATGAGCATGTAATGGCATGGGGTGCATTTTTGGGCGGGTTTTTATGGGATACGCTTACGCTTACCCGGATTGATTTATGGATAGATAATCTGATGTTGTTTTTATATATCGTAATTGCCGGTACGAGTATAACGCTTTTTAATTTATATGATATTGGACGATTGCAACGGCCCATTTTCCGGATTTATGCACCATGGCTTCCATTGGTTATGCAGTTTGCATTTGGCGGCTTATTCAGCGGATATGTTGTGTACTATTCTCGCAGTGCCGCATTTGCAACAAGTTGGCCGTTTCTTTTTTTTCTTGCGGTACTGCTCGTGGGAAATGAATTTTCTGAAAAACGATATCACCGATTTACATTTAACGTAAGTATTTTATTTGTTGCCATATTTTCATTTCTTACGTTTTATATGCCCATTGTTTTAGGCTCGCTTGGAGCGAGTACGTTCCTTATAAGCGGATGGATGAGTTTAGTTGTTATCGGTGCGTTATTGTTTTTATTTATGCGTATTATGCCGGAGCGCATGAAGAGTATTAAGTATTTGTTATTTATAAGCATCGGAGGCATATATATATTATTTAACGTATTTTATTTTACCAATATCATCCCTCCCATTCCGCTTTCTATTATTGAAAGTGGAATATACTATAATGTGGAGAGGTATGGGGATGAGTATAGGGTGACGAAAGAAGATAGGCCATGGTATGTGTTTTGGAAGAGGGAACACGTGTTCTATCGAAGCGGAAACAATCCTATATATAGTTACAGTGCCGTATTTGCACCAACAAAACTACAGACAAAAATTATACACAGATGGTTATATTATAATGAGAAAACCGGTGCGTGGATACAAACGGATGAGTTTCCCTATGCTATTTATGGGGGGCGGGACGGCGGATACCGAGGGTATTCGGTAAAACATAATGTATTTCCGGGACGATGGCGCGTGGATGTCATTACCGAACGAAAACAGCTTCTGGGACGTACGACATTTATGGTACGTGATGCAGAGAAAGAACTTCTTCTTACAACAGAGATACGGTGATGCAAGGAATATTATTGACCTAATATATTATTAATGTTATAATATGAGCATACAAAAAAGGTCTTTTATAGGGTAATAGGACAATTTATGAAAACATTATTAGGTATTGTTATACTTGTTATAGCCGTGTGGATATTTGCGACAGTAAGTGAACCGGTGAGTCGTTACGGAGGAGGTGCAGTACTCGCTTTGGTAGCGGTCTGGCTTCTTTTAAGAGGACGTAAGGGATAGGGTGAGTTTGCAGGTATGAGGTATATATGTTAGAGTAAGAATGTCTACAGAGGCGCATCTTATCAGCTTATAATCAAAATCATGGATGAAATGAATCCAATGGATCCTCAAACAGAAGGTGAGGCTCCTGCAACACCAACAGAAGGTGGTGATATGCCTGCAGCAGCCGGTGATGAAGAAGCTCCTGCAACACCAACAGAAGGTCAGGAATAAGACTTTCTTCGTATAAAAAAGAGCTGATATATATCAGCTCTTTTTTATTTGTGTTATCCATTCTAAAAACTCAATCTCTGTTTTTGTGTCCGCCATGTTTTTTTGCCGGACATTTGCATCCATGCGGCTTTATAAAATCATCAAAGTATTCTTCGCCATAATCATAGGTGATTTCCTCACCGGGTTTAATGGTGCGTGTGGCGAAAATAAGGATACGCCCGCCACGTTCATCTGTTTCGCAATTAGGCTTGCAGGCATGGTTAATATACCGAGCCAAGTGTTTATGGTCTTTTGCGTCTAGTGTCCATTTGGTGTTTATGGTAAAAAGATATTTTCCGCCTCGTCTATCTGCTTCCGCGTCGGAAATTTTTTCTCCCGTATATTCAATAACAAAATCCCCTTTCTTAAATTCCCGTTTTGTAAACAAAGCGAGTCCTGCACCGGGTTTTGCACGCTTTACACAAAACCAATCCTTATGGGTTGTATATTTTTGTGACATATCATAAAAATATACTGTATTATCACATCAGAGTCAATTGTCTGATTTGTTGTCATAATGTAGTATGGTGTGTAGAAAAGGAGGTTTACCATGGAGCATAAAAAAGAAGTAGCGGATGTTTCTTCTTTTGTGGATGAACAGAAATATCCGCCATGTGATTTTTGTGATGATGGATGTTTACCGTGCGCGTTTTATGATTTCGAAAAAGATGATTTTGTAGAAGGCGAAAAATGTACTTGCGGCAGTGGAAAAGATTTCGTAGGAAACGGATATAAGTAAAACCCTGTCTTTATCGGCAGGATTTTTTTGTTCACTTTGTCGTCCATTCTGTCTTTCGGGGTATTTTGATATGATGTACATATGCGTATCAGTAAATATATTCATTCCTGCTTGCTGGTGGAGGAAGGGGGTGTAAAAATTCTTTTTGATCCGGGAACATTTTCATTCAAAGAAGACCGTGTTTCTCCGTATGATTTTACGGAACTGTCTGCTGTATGTATTACCCATCAGCATGTGGACCATGTGGATATTGGGGCGCTTAAAATTATTATGGCGAATAACATACATGCCAAACTTTTTACGAATACGGGCGTGGCGCATATCCTTGCGTCCGAAGGCATAGAAGCGGAAATATATGAGGAGGGAGAAAAAAATATAGGGGGAGTGCGTATAGAAGCGTATTCCGCCGACCATGAGCCATTACTTACTCCCGTCCCGCATAATACGGCTTATATTATTAATGGTACTTTTTTGCATCCCGGAGATTCATTGAACGTATCCTTGCATAAATATGCGGGGGTCTCCGTACTAGCTCTTCCTGTTACGGCGCCGTGGGCGGATAAGGTGCGTATTGCAGAGTTTGGCGCGGCCATGCATCCTAAACATATTATTCCCATTCATGACGGATATGTGAAAGAATTTTTCTTAAGCATGCAATATAAAGAGTTCGCGGCATATGTTAAAGATTATGGCAGTATGTTCCATTCCATAAATAATCCGGGAGAAGAGGTTATTATAGAATAAAAGAAAATAATAGTTACCAGTATTAATATACCTATATTATGTTACTTGAATTTTATGGTGAAGAATGTCCTCATTGTCAGGAGATGGATGCGCTCGTAAAAAAGCTGGAGGAAGAAACCGGTGTGCGGGTGGAAACCTTTGAAACATGGCACAATACGGAGAATGCCCGTAAGATGGAAGAATATGACCGTGGACTCTGCGGAGGAGTACCGTTCTTTTTTAATACCGAGTCCGGAAATTTTATCTGCGGAGAAACATCGTATGAAAATTTAAAGCATTGGGCTGAAGAAAAATCTGCATTATCTTCAAAAAAGGAATAAGCATGTTTTATGGATATATTTACATTTGCAACAAAAGAAGAGGCGGAGAAAAAAGCACGATTGGCGCTACGTAATGAGATTGTGACGCGATGGGGTATGCAAATGCTGTTTTTAATTTCGGGAGGATCGGCCTTTGGTATATTGGCGGATTTGGACCGTAATTGTTTGGGAGAATTTCTTACTATAGGCATCCTTGATGAACGGGCAGATAAACAAAAGGAGGTAAATAATTTCGCCCGGTTTATGAAAACGGATCTTTATGCCGAGTCATTGGTGAAGGGGGTTGAGTTTATCGATACGCGACTTAGAGACGGAGAATCGGAGAAAGATCTTGCCGGAAGAATTGAGTTTAGTCTACAGAATTGGCGACATCGCAATAAAGAAGGATTTGTTCTTATAACGCAGGGAATGGGAGCGGATGGTCATACGGCGGGTATTATGCCGTATCCGGAGGATCCGGAAACGTTTGCTAAACAGTTCGAAGATACGCATCATTGGACATGCGGATATAATACGGGGGAAAAAAGTAGTCATCCTCTGCGTGCTACGGTCACGATGCCTTTTTTGGAATGTGAGGTGGATGTGTCTATCGCTTACATTGTCGGGAAAGAAAAACAAGAAGCATTTACGCGTCTTGTTGCGGAGAATGGTTCTTATGCTGAAACACCTGCACGTATTATGCGAAAGATGAAGCATGTAAAAATATATACCGACCTAACATAGTTCGTAAAAGAATGGGCGATTTATATTTATTGCTCTACGATAAAAATATGAATTATATTATCGGTATCGTAAATATTTTGTCCTTGTCCGTTGGGTCCGAATGATCCGACAACAACAGCATTTAGTACGGAAGGAGACGGGTCGATGTCATAATCCGTATCAAAGAAATACGGGTTTCCCCATGGATCGTTCTTTATGCTAGCCATATATGGTCCGCTCCATCCGCTATATGCTCCGTCTGTTGTAACAAGACCGGCGGCCGGAGTGGAAAGATCCCAAATTTCATTATTGGGCGTTAGTTCTATGGCGTCGATTTTTTTGTGATTCGGCCATTCTCCGGTATCTTCCGACATTACGGTGATAGCGCGACGCAGTTGATTTACGGTTGTTTGAGCTTCCGCAAGACGCGCCTTTCCGCGAGCGTCTCGCAGGGAGGCAAACACAAACGAAAACAAAAGCGATATAATGGCGATAATGGTGAGAAGTTCTATTAAGGTAAAACCCGCGCGACAGTTCTTTGGTGTACTGACACATCTTTTCATATTTGTTTTCATGTCCCTTAAGTATATGATATATACGGTTTATATGCCTGTGGAAAAGTATGTACATAAATGATATCATGGCCGTATAAAAGAGTTGTGGTGCTATTATTTAATAACTCTCATATATATGCCAGAATTTCTCATTAGCTTAGTAATAGGTATCGCTGTATTTGTTGCTATATTGCGGCAAATAAATCAATATCAACGTGGTGTTATGTTCACTATGGGGCGATTTACCGGCATTAAAGAGCCGGGGTGGCGTTTGGTGATTCCCGTATTTCAGTTTATGCGCAAGGTGGATATGCGTGTGAATGTTATTGATGTGCCGGATCAGGAAGCCATTACCAAGGATAATATTTCTATTCGGGTAAATGCCGTCGTATACTTTAAGGTGCATGATGCACGTGCGGCAATTATTGAAATTACAAATTACATGTTTGCCATATCACAACTTGCGCAGACAACCATGAGAGATATCGTAGGAGAGGTTGAGCTGGATGAACTCTTGGCGAATCGCGATGAAATCTCCAAAAAAATAAAAGGCATTGTGGACACGGCAACGGATCCGTGGGGTATTACGGTGGTATCGGTTGATCTAAAACATATTGAGCTTCCGGAGGATATGAAGCGAACCATTAGCAAGCAAGCAGAAGCGGAACGAGAGCGGCGGGCAGTCATTATAAAGGCGCAGGGTGAAGTTGCCGCGGCCACCGATATGGCACGTGCCGCTGAAATATTAGCAAGCACACCGGGAGCGTTGCATTTGCGCTCACTTCAGTCGTTGAACGATATTAGTTCGGATCAATCAAATACCATCGTTTTTGCCGTGCCGCTTGAAGTACTGCGTGCTTTCGAAGCGCTCTCCCAGGTAAATAAAAACAATAAAAAAGACGAATAATAATGAGAAAAAGCAGAGGGACGTCTACCTCTGCTTTTTGTAATGTTTTTTACAAGGGGTCGGTATTGTTATGTATCCAATACGTGATTATTTTTTAATAGGTGATTTACATACCGCCGCACTGGTATCCAGGAAAGGGTCCATTGACTGGTTTTGTTTGCCACACTTTGATTCTTCCAGTATGTTTGGAAGAATGCTTGATGAGGACGGAGGTACATTTGCCTTAATGGAAGAGGGTGCGGATATGGAATCGCGATATATTTCGGATACGGCTACCGTAGAGCATTATGTTAGATACAATTCTGCGGAATATACATTACACGATTTTATGGTGCCGCAACCGGTAAATATATGCAAAAGTCATTTTCTTATTCGGAAGATAACGGGCATTACGGGAAAAACCGATGTATCGTTTTTATTTGATCCTCATCCGGATTACGGAAGGAAAGAAGCGATTATAGAAGAAAAAGAAGGGATGCTTATTTGTGCACTGGAAGGAAGTTTTTTAATATTACATTTGCCCATCCACGCGGAGGTTATAAAAAAAGCGAGGGGATATGAAATAATATGTCATGTTTCAAAAGGAGATGAACGGGCGCTTGTTCTTGAATACGGATCTCATCCGGACGCGGCATATGCGGGACAGGATTTTGAGAAGGTAACAAATCAATTTTGGAAAACGTGGGTGGAGCAGGGGGTATTTTTCACATTCTGTCGTGACCAATTGGTACGTTCGGCAATTACACTTAAATTGATGCAATTTTATCCTACGGGAGCTATTGTAGCCGCTCCCACAACATCACTACCGGAACACATGGGAGGTGAACGCAATTGGGATTACCGATATGTGTGGATTAGGGATGCCACTTTTGCATTGTATGCCTTGTATGTACTTGGGTATACGGAGGAAGCTGTTAAGTTTTTTGAGTTCATAGAGGGCGTTGCAAGAGAATGCGAAGATTGCGATATTACCATTCATCTTATGTACACAATTCATGGCCGTCCCGTTCCGGAGGAAGAAATACTTTCTCACTGGAGCGGATATCAAGATGCATACCCCGTTCGTATCGGTAACGGCGCTAAAGATCAGTTTCAGTTGGATATTTATGGATCTTTAATTGATGCGCATTATTTCATGGCGGGACGCGGTGTGAAGCTTACAGAAATGAGCAGAGATATTATTTTACATATGGTAGAGCAAATACAGAAACATTGGCAATTGCCGGATAACGGTATTTGGGAAGTGCGTAGCGGACCTAAGCATTTTTCATATTCAAAAGCCATGGCTTGGGTTGGTATTGATCGCGCTTTATTACTTGCCGATGTGCTCGGTGTTTCCGATGAAAAGAAAAAAGAATGGGATCATCTGCAAAAAGATATTCGTCAGTGGGTATGGGATAATTGCTATGATACCGAACGGAATATTCTTTTTCAGCATAGTAAAACGGACAAGCAGGATGCCACTAATTTTTTATTGATTCCTCTTAAATTTTTAAATAAGCATGATATATCTACGAAGAATATTATGCAAAATACCGCCCGTGAATTGGTAATGAACGATATATTTGTTGATAGATATCATACATACGATGCCTTAAAGGGAGACGAAGGAGCCTTTGTCCTTTCTTCATTTTGGTATTTTTCAGCACTTGCTATTTTAGGAGAAACTGAAAAGGCGCATCGTTTGTTTGAAAAATTCTCCACCTATATAAATTGGAACGGCCTTCTCTCTGAAGAAATTGACGAACGCACGGGAGAATATTTAGGAAACTATCCCCAGGCATTTTCACATATGGGTTACATTATGACGGCATATTATTTACAAAAATATGCGCATAATGCTAGAGTAAAACCAGAAAAATAAGGCGTAAGGAGGATATTATGTCATTTGGAAGAATACGCCGTACTTGCGGTATGATTATTGTTTCGCCGGAATTTTTCCCGAAAGGGGGCGATTGTTGGGAAGAAAATGAGGGGATGTTTCTTTCCCTGGATACCGTTGCGAGAGTGTGTCGCTGTTTATGGGTGGAAGAGGAACGTACGAAAATTCCCGATGCTTTTAATGGGGATCTTACTGTTCTTAAAAAAGAATTTTATACGCAATTCACGGAACGTCATTACAGAATTATCCTTCTTGGCGGTGATGAGTATGATTTTGTTTCCATGGTTCAAAAAATGAATATTATATCCGTACCGGATAATTTTAGAACACTACTTGCAAGGAATGATATAGAATATAATATAGTCCAGCGTGTTTGTATGCATCCCGGGGATATGGTAATTCGTCTGACGGAATCACCTGAGATATCGGGATGGTACATTGCAAAAAAAGACAGGTATGGTTAGTGGCACGCGGATGTATAAAGGATCAAGAGGGTTTTTAAAGGGTCTTTACGACCCTTTTTTATAAGATTATGAACCGTGAAAAGATAAAAATTACTATAGAAAACATGTCCTGGGGCGGTGACGGTATTGGATATGAGCAGGGAAAAGAGGTACATGTTGCGGGTGTGCTACCGGGCGAAGTGGTAGAGGTTCTGCCCTACAAGAAACGGGGCGGTGTTTTGCATGCACATCTCTTACAGGTAGAGGATGCGTCTCCCGATAGGCGAGATCCGAAAGAGGAATATTATTATCGTACGGGCAGTCCGTGGCAATGCATACCGTATGAGAAGCAACTCGCATACAAAAAAGAGCTATTGATACGCAATTGGTATCGTGATACCGGCGGATTACCGAGTAATGAAGTTTCCATAGAAAGAAGTTTTTATGAGTGGGGATATAGAAATAAATTAGAGTTTAGCTTTGATGAAGGGCATTTGGCGTTTCATGTACGCGGGCGCCGGTATGATATGCAAAGAGTTGCCGGCAGTGTATTGGGAAACGAAAAAATGAACGAATGCGCGCAGGTTATCGTGCGGGAGATTAGGAAGAAAAAAATACCGTCGCATATTCTTAAATCACTCGTCATACGTTATAGTTTTCTGGAAGATACTTGCATTGCGGTTTTGTATGTAAAAAACAAAAACGGAGCAGATAACATTCGCATCGAGCACATGCTCTTTAACGAAAAAAAATCCGGAGGATTTTATGTTGTATATTCCGATCCGCGTTCTCCTGCGTCCGTGGCAACGGAGGTAGTATATCGTAACGGAAGCGAATATATAGAGGAGCAGGTGGGAAATAATATATTTTCCTATCACTATAATTCCTTTTTCCAGGTAAATCCCTCTGCGTTTGGATCCGTGTTGGAGGATATGCGCTTACATGCATGTTCGGGAGGATATGCGGCTGATATGTATGCCGGTGTGGGGACTATCGGTATTTCTCTTGCCGGCATGTTTGAGGGGATGTATTTTATTGAATCGGATGTATATGCACGGGAAATGATACAAAAAAACGGCACGCGTGCCATGCCCGAGGCTCAATGTTTGAAAAATGGGGATACGATTGTGGGAGATGCGGAAAGGCAAGATTTGCGGACACTCTTGCAAAAAACGGATACGGTTATTATCGATCCGCCACGAAGCGGATTGCATCCTCGTGTGATGAAGTACTTTATGGAATCACCACCACGTCAGATTATCTATGTATCGTGCAACCCTAAAACGCAGGCACGTGATTGGCGTATATTTCGGGATCTTTATACGACATCCCATTGGCGGTTGTATGATTTATATCCACAGACACCTCATGTAGAGAGTATGTTAATACTTTCACGAATAGAGTAAACTACTTATAGTAGTTATCTATATTAGAATAGTAATGTAATATGTCAAAAAGTATTCTTGTATTGTTACGTATTTCTCTCGGATGGCTTATGTTGTATGCGGGCATTACAAAAGTTCTCAATCCTGATTGGTCTGCGGCGGGATATTTGGCGGGCGCAAAGACATTTTCCGGCTTTTATGGTTGGCTTGCGGGCGGGGATATTTTGCCATTCATTAATATTATGAATGAATGGGGACTTACGCTTTTGGGAATATCACTTATTGCAGGTGTATTTGTGCGGTGGAGTGCTCCACTGGGGGCGCTTTTAATGTTACTGTATTATATTCCTACTCTTGCGTTTCCCATGGTGGGAGATCATTCCTATATTGTTGATGATCATATTATTTATGCATTGGTTCTTCTCTATTTTTCAGCTGTCGGTGCCGGGAACGTATGGGGAATTGACGGATGGCTTAGAAACAGGAATCAGTAAAGTGCTATAAACGGAAAAACTGCATGAATATCCATGCAGTTTTTTTGTAGAGAAGTGTTGACTTTCAACGGCTTTATGGGTATATATAGACATACATCTATATGAAAAAAGATGCTTTTTATACACCAAATAGAGAGCGGTATGATACTGCCGATGAGGCGCGAAACAAATATCGCGCTGATTTGGGTGTGACGGAACATTTAGTGCGGGAGATCTCCCGGCAAAAGAACGAACCGGAGTGGATGCTTGAAAAGCGTCTTCGGGCATTTGCTCTTTATAAAGAATGCCCCTTGCCTTCATGGGGTCCGGATTTATCGGGATTGGAACTTGATAAAATAACATATTTTGTGCGTCCTGACGCAAAGGAATCACGATCGTGGGAAGATGTACCGGAAGATATCCGTACAACATTTAATAAATTAGGTATTCCGGAAGCTGAACAAAATGCGTTGGGTGGCGTTGGTGCGCAATATGATTCTGATATTGTTTATCATAATCTTAAGGAAGAGTGGGAACGGGAAGGGGTTATTTTTGAGAATATGGATACGGCTGTTCATAAGTATCCGGAGTATGTAAAGGAATACTTTATGACAAGATGTGTACCCATCAATGATCATAAGTTTGTTATGTTGCATGCGGCTGTATGGTCGGGAGGTACATTTATCTACGTTCCTCCGGGCGTAAAGGTTACCGTTCCCTTGCAGGCGTATTTTCGTATGAATGCGGAGCGCGGGGGGCAATTTGAACATACACTTATTATTGCGGATAAGGGGTCAGAGGTTTCGTATATTGAAGGATGTTCCGCGCCGCGCTATCAGACAAGCGCTTTGCATGCCGGTTGTGTTGAGCTTTTTGTAAACGAAGATGCAACCATTCGATATTCGAGCATAGAAAATTGGAGCCGTAATACGTATAACCTTAATACGAAACGAGCATTGGTGGAAAGAAACGGAAGAATTGAATGGGTGAATGGTAATATGGGTTCGGGAATAACTATGTTATATCCATCCAGTATATTAGCGGGAGAAGGTGCTCACAGTGAAAGTTTGGGTATCGCGTTTGCCGGTGCAGGGCAGAATCAGGATACGGGATCAAAGGTGGTTCACGTGGTACCGAATACATCATCCGTTATTCGGGCGAAGAGCATATCTCGAAAGGGGGGTACGGCAACGTATCGCGGACTCGTGCGTGTTGGAAAGCGAGCTACGGGAACGAAAAGCAGTGTTGTATGTGACGCTCTTATGATAGAAGATGAATCCGTATCGCATACCTATCCGTTTATGAAAGTAGAAAATAAAAATGTTTCGGTGACGCATGAAGCGCGGGCGGGAAAAATAGGTGAGGAGGAGTTATTTTATGCGCAAAGCCGCGGTCTTACCGAAGAGCAGGCAATCAAAATGATTGTGGGCGGTTTTGTGAGTGATATATCAAAAAAATTACCCCTGGAATATGCGGTCGAATTTAATCGACTTATAGATTTGGAAATGGAGGGCGTTAATTAAGCAAGCGATATAATGCATAAGGAAAAAAATACAGACAAAAAGGAAATAGTATCCCATTACGGTATTGGAATCTTTTCGGTAATGCCGCAGGATATAGTACATGCCGATATGGAAATACCAAGCATAAAAGTCTCAAAAGGGGTTGTCGTGGTGCGAAATAAAAAAGGTATTCACATAACGGTAAAAAAAGAGAATGTAGCGGAAATAGAAATAGTAAACGATACAGATGTTTCCGCAAACAGTACTATGGATGTGTTCGTGGAAGAAGGAGCGAATGTCCGGATTCGGCGGCGATATGCGCCAGGGGCACCTTCCTTGCATACGGAGCGCTATACACTTGAACGCAATGCTTCTTTGCGTATGGAGCGTATTGTAGAAACGGTTGTATTTTTACGTGTTTTGCACGAAGTAATTCTTGCGGGAGATAATGCGTCATATAGCCTCATAGGGCGCAATACCGTTTCGGGCGCGAGTACATTTGATAGTGAGGAAAGTATTTTGCACAGGGGCAGGAACACAACCTCTTCCATAGAAGAGAGGCATGTCGTAAAAGATAAGGCAAAACTCATTTGGCGCGGAAGAACACGTGTGTTACAGGAGGCGAAAGAATCTATGGTAAGTCAAATATCGCGCACGCTTCTTATGAATGATGAGACGGAAGCGGATACTGTTCCTATGGTGGAGCTTTTCACGCACAATGTACGTGCTTGTCATGCCGCCACAACAACAACGCTGGATCCAGAGCAGGTGTTTTATCTTACAAGTCGTGGTATGTCTGATAAAGATGCGGAAAAACAGATTATAGAAGGATTTTTAAAAGTAATGCCAACACTATGAATATATCAGATATAAAAAAAGATTTTCCGATATTTACAACCAATCCCGATCTTATATTTCTTGATAGTGCGGCCACCGCTCAAGTTCCCCGGCAGGTAACGGACGTCATGAATGAGTATTATCATTCATTTAAGGCAAATGTGCATAGCGGTATATATCCCATAGGCGTGCGTGCAGTCGAGGAATATGAAAAAGCGCGGCATACCGTAGCTTCGTTTATTGACGCCGATCAGGAGGAAATTGTTTTTACGGGAGGAGCCACTACTGCTTTAAATATGATATCCCGTATGCTTGCGGGCGGTATAAAAGAAGGAGATGAAATAGTGGTGACGGATCTGGAGCATCACAGCAACTTTATTCCGTGGCAACAACTTGCTCGGGTGGCAGGCGCGCACCTACGCAGTATACCTATAAAGCAGGATGGGACTATTTCTTTGGATGACGTGCAAGACATAATTACCGAAAAAACAAAAATAGTTGCCGTAACACATGTGTCTCAAACATTAGGAACTTATGTGCCAGTGAAGGATATTTGTCGTATGGCGCGGAAAGTGGGGGCATATTCGGTTGTTGATGCGGCGCAAAGCGTGCCTCATATGCCGGTATCGGTACGGGATATAGATTGCGATTTTCTTGTTATAAGCGGACATAAGGTTGCGGGACCTACGGGCGTCGGTGTTTTATACGGTAAAAAAGAGGTTTTGCATTCTTTGGAGCCGGTTGTATTTGGCGGTGGCATGATTCGATCCGTTTCCGTTGAAGAATCTTTGTGGGCAGACATACCGGCAAAATTTGAAGCGGGAACACTGCCGGTTGCCGAAGCTCTTGGTCTTGCTTCAGCTATGGATTACCTAAGCGGTATTGGTATGGACGTTATAAAAAAACATGAGAATGACATAACGCATTACGCGCTCTCGGAATTAAAAGCTCTTTCCGGTGTAACGCTGTTTGGTCCGGGAGATGCTGACAAACAAGGCGGTATTATTTCATTTCTTGTGTCCGGCGTGCATCCGCATGATACGGCCGAAATTTTAGCCAAAAATGGTATAGCGGTGCGTGCGGGGCATCATTGCGCTATGCCACTCATGAAGAAATTGGATGTATCAGGTACCGTACGCGTAAGTTTTTACATCTACAATACGCGGGAAGATGTTGATGCGCTTATAAAAGGAATAAAAGATGTAAAACATATATTTTCTAAGAATGTATAATATGGATCAGGATTTATACCGGGAGCAGATACTTGATTTACATAACAACCCTCATAATAAAGGGGTGCTTTCGGGCGCCTTGCAAGCAACGGAACATAATGCATTATGCGGAGACAGTATAACATTGTATGTTGTGGTAAACGAAAATGATACTATTGTGGAAAGTAGCTTCGATGGTACCGGATGTGCTGTAAGTCAGGCATCGGCATCTCTTCTTACGGATTATATAAAAGGAAAGACCGTAGAAGATGTATGTGCTTTGACGCAGAATGATATGGAACGCATGTTGGGGGTTTCGCTTAATGTGGTGCGTATGCGATGTGCCGTACTTTCACTGAATGCGGCACAAAAAGCCGTAAAAAAATAAAGAATCAGAATAATGAAAAAGAATGTATTACAAATAAATAATATTCATATTGCGGCAGATGCAATGGAGATTGTGCATGGTGTTACATTGGAAATTCCCCGGGGAGAAATCGTTGCCCTTATGGGACCGAACGGATCCGGAAAGAGTACGCTTGTCAGTGCCCTTATGGGACATCCCCGATTCTGTATTACCGGTGGATCACTTGTTCTTGACGGAAAGGATATAACACAACTTCCGGCATACGAAAAAGCACGCAGGGGACTGTTTTTATCTCCCCAGCATCCGCCGGAAATTCCGGGTGTTTCAGTATTTTCTTTTTTGCGTTCAGTGTACAATATCGTTCAAAAGCATCCCATGTCCGTCCCGGATTTTAAAAATTATATTGAAGAAAAAGCGGCAATGTTGGGTATGGATAACGCTTTTCTGAAACGGTCGTTGAATGAGGGTTTTTCCGGCGGAGAGAAGAAACGCATGGAGATGCTTCAACTTTCACTTTTTGTTCCGACATATGCTTTTCTTGACGAAACTGATTCAGGTCTTGATGTTGATGCTCTTAAGATAATTGCGAATTCTATTGTCCGTATAAAACATGACATGGGCATATTGGTAATTACACATCATACCCATATTCTTTCATACCTTGTGCCGGACAAGGTTTATGTCATGAAGGAGGGAAAAATTATACAAGAGGGAGGAAGCGAACTTGCGGAGAAAATAGAGAAGGAGGGATATCAGTCAATATAAGGTGTTATGATTACGAAAGAACAGGTTATAGAAATATTAAAGACTATAAAAGATCCGGAGTTGGATCTTGATGTTTGGACGCTTGGGCTTATTTATGATATTTCGGTAACAGACGGAAAGGATATTTATATGATAATGACATTTACAACACCTCTTTGTCCGTATGGGACGGAAATGGCGGGTACTATTAAAGAAAAAATCGTAAAGAATCTTAAGCCGAAATCTCTTAAAATTGAAGTTACGTTTGATCCGCCCTGGGAGCCGTCGGAAGGGCTTCGTGAAATGTTAGGTGTATGATATTATTTTTTAGGATACTTCTGAAACAGGAGGAAAGTTCTTTATGAATAAAGATGATCCCGATGGATGGATTGTAACATGTGTGCTTGCGTGTCTTACCGTCGTATCAATTATTTCCGGAATGTTATTTATGGTGTATTAACGATAAGGAGCGACTTTGGTCGTTTTTTTTTAAACAATTAAAAAATAATTTCCCATAATGTGATATACTTAAGAAATAAGTTATAAAATTAGGTTGCGGGTATGAATAAAAAAGAAGTTGAAATTATTAAAGAGGAACGAACCAGATCACATCCCCCATACGGAGCATTTTTAATTTTTTCCCTCTTTGTTTTTGTGTGGGCGGTTTTTTTATACAAATACACGCCGGGTGAAATTGTTGAAATGATAGGCATTGAAAACGGTTTTATTATTGCTTTTGTCGCCGCATTTCTGGGCGGTCTCTCCACGTTTTCTTCGGTGCCGTATACTCTTATTATTGTTACACTTGGTGCGGGAGGGCTTCATCCATTGGGTCTTGGTCTCGTGGCGTCACTGGGACTTTTTTTGGGAGATTCCACATCATATTTTTTAGGGTATTATGGTAATGGCGTGGTGCCGTCCCGTTTGCAAGAGTATCTGCAAAGATTCCATAATTGGCTTGTGCAAGAGCGGTTTACATCCGTTATGCCGTTCTTTATTTTTTTGTATGGTGCTTTATTTCCGTTTTCGAATGATGTTGTGGTAATATCGTTCGGCCTTGCGCGTTATCCGTATTGGAAGGTTATGATTCCGCTTACGCTCGGAGCTGTTGTTTTTAATACGATGATGGCGTACGTGGGCCTCTATGGCATTCGATTATTCGGGTAATAAGAGGAAGTTTTATCGAAGAGAAAGGAAGGTGTCTATTTTTTTCTTAATCGCTTCCCATACATCTTCCCGTGTCTGTAGAGCATTAATAATATGCCATGTTGCGGAATCCTCCTTTGCTTGCGCAAGAAATCCATTACGTACTTTTTCATGAAAGTCTATTTTTTCGGCATCGAAACGTGATGTCGCTTCTTCTCGCGTAAGAATCATTTTTGGATCAGCATCGAGAAGGAATATTATATCGGGCCATATGCCTTTTCGTGCGCGCGCGCTTTTTTTCTTTATATGATCAATGGATATACCGCGTGCATATCCTTGATAGGCAATAGTAGAAGGCTCGAATCTATCCAGGAGAATAATCTTTTTTTCCTGTAGGGCCGGAATAATGGTGTTTTGTATGTGAAGTGCGCGATCTCTGCAAAACAAATTAAGTTCCTCTTCCGGTGTGAGTACGCCTTTCATGTCTAAGAGTTTCGTGCGAATAGAGGGGTCGCCTCCACCCGGTTCATGGCTTGAGAGTACCGTATATCCATGCGCTTTAAGATATTCTTTCGTGTACGCAATTTGAGTTGTCTTGCCGGCTTTTTCACCTCCCTCAAAGAGAATCAGCATACCTTGTGATGGGGTGATTTCAGTCATACAATGGAAGTATATCATAAAAAAGAATACCTGTATGAAGCAGTATATTGATGCGCTTACCCATATTATGGATCATGGAGTTGATAGACCTACGCGTACGGGGGTAGATACGCGTGGTGTATTTGGTATGCAGATGCGCTATGCTATGGCGGATGGATTTCCAGCGGTCACCACGAAAAAACTTGCATTTAAATCCATTACAGCGGAACTTCTTTGGCTTCTGTCGGGGAGTTCCGATGTAAAAGATTTACAGAAATTGGGATCCCATATATGGGACGCTAATGCCAATGCGGATTATTGGAAACCGAAAGCGCGTTTTGAAGGTGATCTGGGACGCGTATATGGCGTGCAGTGGCGTTCGTGGAAAGCACCGGATGGTAGAGAGATTGATCAGATAGCGGAAGCCATACGTCGTATTAAAGAAACGCCTCATGATAGGCGTATTATTGTAACAGCGTGGAATCCTGGAGAATTGGATCAGATGGCACTTCCGCCATGTCATGCTTTTTTTCAGTTTTCTGTGGCTGATAGCAAACTTTCATTGCAAATGTACCAGCGGTCATGCGATATGTTTTTAGGCGTTCCGTTCAATATTGCTTCGTATGCGCTTTTACTGCATATGGTGGCGCAGGTTACGGACCTGGTGCCGGGTGATTTTATTCATACGTTAGGAGACGCGCATATCTACCATAATCATTTTGATCAGGTGCGTGAGCAGATATCACGAACGCCGTATCCATCACCTAAACTTGTTCTGCGTTCGGCTGTGCGTAACATTAATGATTTTACTATGAAGGATATTACGTTGGAGCATTATCAGCATCACCCTTCCATTAAGGCGGATATGGCCGTTTAACTCTATGAATATATCGATTATAGCGGCCATGGGGGAGAATGGTGTGATTGGTAATAAGGGAAAGTTGCCGTGGGATATGCCTGCAGACATGCGGCATTTTCGCTCTTGCACGGTAGGGAGACCGGTAGTGATGGGGAGTAAGACATTCGCATCCATTGGTCATCCGCTTTCAGAAAGAAAAAATATCATACTTACCCGCAACAAGGCGTATATCGCGGCACATGGGTGTTTAGTTATGTATTCACCTCACGAAATTATGGAAAAATATAAAGAAGAACAGGAACTTATGGTTATTGGAGGTGCCGGAATATATGAAACATTTCTTCCGTACGCACATTATATGTATCTAACATACATTAAACATGTTTTTGAAGGGGATGTATATTTTCCATCGTTTAATGAAGACGAATGGAGTGAAATATCGCGAGAAGACCACGAAGCCGATAAAGAAAATCCATACCCATATGCATTCATTACCCGTAAGCGAAAATGTATATGAAAATTTCAATAAAACGAATAGATAAAACATTGCCGTTGCCGGAATATAAAACAGAAGGAGCGGCGGCTTTTGATATGTATGCACGCGTAGATGTGGTTATAGAGCCGGGAACAATTGGTATTATTCCCTCAAATCTTATCATTAAATCCCCGCCGGATTATGTTCTTATTATGGCATCTCGCTCCAGTACGCCAAAGCGCGGACTTATTATTCCGCATGGCATTGGTATCGTGGACGGGGATTATTGTGGAAACAAAGATGAGCTTGGGTGTCAGGTATACAACATCACAAAAGACCCTGTACATATTAAACGAGGGGAACGCATTGGACAGGCTCTGTTTGTGCGTCTGGGAAAAGTATCTAAGTGGGAAGAAACAGATTCGATGGAGAACAATAGCAGGGGAGGGTTTGGTAGTACGGGAATTACGTAAGATTAATGGTTATTTTTCCGGGTAAACGAAAGTGTTTGGAAAGCACTGCTGTGCGGGACTGATTAGTATAATGGGATGTTTCAACCTCATCATAATGCTTTTCGGGAAGATGGGTTAAATGTTCAAAGCGAAATTTGGCAATAGGTTGTCCATCGCGCAGAGCCACGTCTTGAAAAAGGGGACGCACTTCCATAACAGCGGTTCGTCCTTTTCCTTCGCCATCTTTCCCCCATCCCCATCCGGGATCAAAAAATCCCGCATAGTGCGAACGGAATTCACCGGCGCGTTCGTCCATGGGAACAATTTCGGAAGCAAGATAGGGAGGTACACGAATAGCTTCTTTTGTGCGAAGAATATAAAAATGCCCTTGCTTTAAAAGAATGCGTCCGTTTCTACAAAACACGGGGCGGAAAAAGGTGAATGGGTCATGTTCACGTTTTTTAGAGAGGTCTAATACGGCATTTCCCGGAATACTTTCCCATCCGACATGTTCTCCGGAAAGATCCACGGTAAGAATAAGAGATCCGTCTCGGTCGCTCATATGAAGATTTTGATAACGTATGGGTGTGCCAGAAGCATCCCATAAGAGTTTATCGCGTTCAATTGCGAGTTGCAATTCGAGTTCCGAAAGGCGGGTGTCATGTGTGAAAAACCGTATTTGGGAAAGTTTTTCTCCGGGCGGTATGTTGGTTGAAAATGAATTGGGTGTAATAGTTACCCATAATTCTCCTTTATATCCGGCGGGAGCAAAGTCAAAGCGCGGTATGCCGTCTGCGAGGACGCGTACATGTATATCATTTCGGCCGGTACTTGATTTGGGATTACAGTAAGCATATACCTCATGAGGGAGCGCAAGAGATTCCCGAAGACGAGCCAGATAAGTATTACCCCTTATTAGTGGTTCGTGTGGCGCGTGCGGCGTTGTATGTACTTCTTTCATGAGGTTGCGTATGGATTCGTTTGGGTATGGAAGAAATACTTCATTAATGCGGTACAATTCGTCTGATAATGCGAGATCGAGAGATGCGGGGCTTATGTTTTCCATTTCTGCGCCATGAATATGGCCCGCATTGATAAGATCGCGAATCAGCTGAACGGGAAGGGCGCCTATGTTTTTGGTAGTCATGGTCTTAGATTATCACCCGTTCGAAAGAAGGGCAATTTTTGCGAATTTGCAAAGCAATGTATAATGACTATATGGAATCCCCCACAACATTTGTCATATTTGGTGCCACTGGAGATCTCGCGCGGAAAAAACTAATTCCGGCACTGTTTGATTTATATGTAAAAAAAATGTTGCCGGATGTTTTTTATATTATGGGGTTTTCCCGGCGAGTTTGTGAGATAGAAACATTTCATGATATGGTGCGGGATGCTATTGGGGAGAAAATGCATAATCACGCGAAGGAAAAGGAGGATGCTTTTTTAAAACATGTTTCGTATGTGCAAGGATCGTTCGAAGATGCTGAAGCATATAAAAATCTTGCCGAAGCCCTTATAACTCTTGATAACATTCTTGCAAAAAAATGTTCTAATAAGATTTTTTATCTTGCGGTTCCTCCCATATCGTTTGCGTCTATTTTTACAAATTTGGCGGATGCAGGTCTTTCCATTCCGTGTGTGGGTGGGTGGACGCGTATTTTGGTGGAAAAGCCGTTTGGAAAAGATTTGCATACGGCGCAGGAACTTGATGCAACGTTGGGACTACTCTTTAAAGAAGAGCAGATTTTTCGTATTGACCATTATCTTGCTAAAGAAACAATACAGAATATTATTGCATTTCGTTTTGCAAACACCATTTTTGGTCCGCTTTGGGATAAAGACCATATAGAAAAGGTGGAAGTGCAATTGTTGGAAGATATCGATGTGGGCACGCGCGGATCATTTTATGATGGCGTAGGAGCGCTTAGAGATTTGGGGCAAAGTCATATTCTTCAAATGGTGGCGCTTATTGCTATGGAAGATCCGAAAGAGTTGGATGCGTCTTTAATTCGTGCGGCGCGCGCAAAGGTATTTACGTGCCTGCGTCCTTTTACAAAAAATGATATCAAAACACAGGTGGTACGCGGACAGTACGTTGGTTATCGGGATACGAAAGGTGTCGATCCCAATTCCGCAACGGAGACATATTTTCGTATGAAGACATATATTGATAATGAACGATGGCGCGATGTGCCGTTTTATTTGGAAGCGGGAAAAGCACTGCATGAGAAACGAACAGAGATAACCTTATATTTTCGGGAAAAGGTATCGTGTGTATGTCCGAAGGATACCGATCAGCATCATCAAAATATGTTAACCATTCGTCTTCAGCCGAATGAAGGAATGTCCCTTTTATTCTGGGTAAAAAAACCCGGGTTTGGCATGGATTTAGAGCCACAGCGCTTATCGTTTTCGTACGCTGATTCTCCCAACGCTGTTATGTTCCCGGATGCTTATGAGCGCGTACTTCATGATTGCGTTCGGGGAGATCAGACATTATTTGCAAGTACGGAAGAAGTTAATGCGGAGTGGAAGTTTATAACACCCATACTCCAGAATTGGCAGGATAATCCCTTGATGGAGTATGAAAAAGGGAGCAAGCCCAAGCATACTATAAGCTAATATAAAAACATATGAAGCTAGGTTATATCGGTCTTGGAAAAATGGGACTTAATATGGTGGAGCACTTGCTTGAACAAAAGCATGAACTTGTTGTCTTTGATGAAAATAGAGAGGTTATGCAACGCATTGCGTGGGGTGGCGTGAAAACCGCTACATCTGTGTGGGACGTTGTTAATTCGCTCGAAGGACCGCGCCTTATCTGGCTTATGGTGCCGCATACCGTGGTGGATGCAGTAATTGATGATTTAATTCCCATCTTGAAGGAAGACGATACCATTATCGATGGCGGAAATTCGTTCTATAAAAATTCAATGGCGAATGCAAAAAAGTTGGAAGAGGTGGGAATTAATTTTTTGGACGTAGGGACATCGGGAGGGCCTAAGGGCGCGCGTGATGGAGCATGTCTTATGATTGGGGGCAAAAAAGAAATATACAAAAAGTTTGAACCGTTATTCAAGGACATTGCCGCTCCCGATGCGTATGGTTATATGGGACCATCCGGTGCGGGACATTTTGTTAAGATGGTGCATAACGGTATTGAGTACGGTATGATGCAAGCAATGGGAGAGGGTTTTCAAATTATGCAGACATCTCCTTTTGGTTTGGATTTGCCTAAAATAGCCGATGTATATAATCATCGTTCTGTGGTGGAGTCACGTCTCACGGAGTGGCTGGTGGAAGCGTATAAGACGCATGGCGCTGACCTTGCCGATATTTCCGGTTCAGTCAAGCAAAGCGGAGAAGGGCTTTGGACTGTAGAGGCGGCGAAAGAGCTGGGCGTGTCAGCACCCATTATTGAAGGCGCGGTAAAATTTCGTACGGAGTCGGAACATAATCCCAGTTATGCGGGGAAGATATTGTCGGCTTTGCGCACCACTTTTGGGGGGCATGAGGTAAAAAAATGATATGAAGCTTTTTTATGAAAAAACGGCGTTAATAGAAGATAGGGAGCTTTTGGAAACGGAAGGTTTGCTTACGGACTACGTAAATCACATGCGGTCCGTTATTTCCGCGGGAGAGTATGAAGCGCCGGAAGCATCAGTTAATTTGCCATCCGATGATAATCTTTTAGCAAATATTTTACGCATAAAAGAAAAAAAAGTATCTTCAGCACTTAAGTATATTGTAGTTATTGGTATTGGCGGCTCTAACTTGGGTACGCAAGCGGTATATAATGCAATGCGCGGATACGCGGATGCGCTTGAGCCGGATATCTATCCGAAAATATTTTTTGCGGATACAAACGATAACGAGTTCACAAAAAAACTGTGTGCTTTTTTGTGTTCACATATAACCGATCCGGAGGAAGTTCTTGTTATTGCCGTCAGCAAATCGGGAGGCACAACTGAAACTATCGTCAATACCGAATTTTTTATGCAGAAATTAAAAACAGTGATTGTAAATGTGCGGGATCGTCTGGTGGTTATAACGGATTATAATTCAAAATGGTGGCAGGTTTTGGAAAAGGATACGGATATTACACGCTTGTCCATTCCGCATATAGTGGGCGGGCGTTATTCGGTGTTTTCTGCCGTGGGATTATTTCCACTTGCGGCCGCCGGATTTGATATAAAAGCATTGCGAAAAGGTGCATGTGATATGCGCACCCTATGCGCGGGAAATTCCATAGAAGAAAATTATGCCATGCAGTCGGCGGCGGTTTTATATGCAAGTGCCAAAAAGGGAAAAATAATAAACGATAACTTCTTTTTTCATCCGGAATGCGAATCATTGGGAAAATGGTACCGGCAATTAATGGGAGAAAGTATTGGTAAAGAAAAAGACATTGACGGTGTTGTTGTGCATGCCGGTATAACTCCGACAGTTTCGCTGGGATCGGTTGATCTGCACTCTATGGCGCAATTATATTTAGGGGGACCGCGTGACAAAATAACAACGTTTGTATGGAGCGACGTATCGGGGGTAAAAGCGCGTATACCCGAAAGAAAGGATATGTTGTTTCCTGAACTTGTGAAAGATATTTCAGGACGTACGTTTGAGGAAATAATACATGCGATTCGGGAAGGAGTAAAAATTGCGTATCAAAAAAATAATTTACCGTTTATGGAAATTATTCTTTCGGAACTGTCGGAATATGAACTGGGTATGTTTTTGCAGTTTAAGATGATGGAAATGATGTACCTTGGCAAGCTTATGCGGCTTAATGTTTTTGATCAACCGAACGTGGAAGCGTATAAAAAGGAGACAAAAAATATTCTTGAGACAAGTTAATAATCAATCATATGTATGTACTTTTTGATATCGGGGGGACGAAAATGCGCGTTGCTGTTTCTAAGGATGGCGAGACATTTTGCGAACCAAAAAAAATTCCCACGCCACATAATTTTGAGGAAGGCGTACGGGCGTTTGGAGAACTTGCTCATGAACTGGCGGGAGGTGCGAAAATTGAAGCGGCGGCGGGTGGCATTGCTGGTCCGTTGGATAAAAATCGCACCATGCTGGTAAATTCGCCTAATATTTCCGATTGGATACAAAAACCACTTACGGAATCGTTGGCGCACAGCATTAACGCTCCGGTTTTTGTGGAAAATGATAATGCTATTGTGGGATTGGGAGAAGTTACGGCGGGCGCCGCAAAAGGGTGTGATATAGTGGCTTATGTGGGTGTGGGAACCGGTGTGGGAGGAACGCGTTATGTGGACGGTAGAATAGACAGAAGCGCGTTTGGGTTTGAAATAGGGCATCAAATCATAGATGCGGACGGTTCACTTACACATACCCCCGATGGAGATACACGATGTTTGGGATGCGGGCAGGTGGGACATTTGGAGGGTTATGTATCGGGGAGATCATTTGAAAACCGGTATGGAAAAAAGGCATATGATATTGATGACCCCGCTGTATGGGAGCAAGCGGCAAAATTACTTTCATACGGATTATATAATACCATGGTGCATTGGTCTCCGGATGTTATATGTTTGGGGGGATCGATGATTATGGGAAATCCGGTTATCCCTATGGATCGCATAGAGTATTATTTACGTACTATTACAAAAATTTTCCCGACATTACCAAAATTAAAAAAAGCGGAATTAGGAGATGTGGGAGGGCTTTATGGTGCACTTGCTTTTTTGAAGCAAAAAATGGGGGAGTAATATTATATGAATTTTCTATGATTAAATACACAACGCCGTTTTATATATGACTTATAGTTTGCTATAATGAAAGCATATGTCAACGTATGCTATTCGTATTGGCGTTCTTGTAGTTATCCTTATAGGAGGAGGATATTGGTGGTTTTCACAAACCGCCGATCCGCAAATAACATCCGTAACGGCGGCGCGGCAGGATGTAGTGGAAGAAATAATCGTGACGGGGATTATCGTACCAAGTGACCGCATTCATTTAGCGTTCGAACAGGCCGGAAAAGTGGAGGATTTGTTTGCGGATGTGGGAGATGACGTTGTTGTCGGAGAGGCACTTGCAAGGCTGGGATCGGAAGAACTTACTGCGGGACTACAAGAAGCAGAGGCGGCCCTTGCGGTTGAGTCAGCAAAATTAGAACAATTAGAACGCGGAGCGCGTCCCGAAGAGATAGCAATACAAAAGGTAAAGGTGGCGAATGCCAAAACAGCTCTTGATGACGCCACGGAGGATGTTCGACAAAAAATACGGGATGCATATACAAAACTTGATGATGTGGTGCGTAATAAAACCGACCAGTTTTTTGAAAATCCGGGAACAAATCCCGATTTTACTCTTTTGATAAGTAATTCTCAGCTTACGTCGGATCTTGAACAGATGCGATTTTCCATTGAAGATCTTTTAAGAAAATGGAATACATCCCTAAAAGACCTTAACCTATCTGCAGATGTAGAACTTTATATTACTGAAGCAAAAGCAAATATTATAACTATTCGTGTGTTTTTTGATATGCTTGCTCCCGTAATTAGTGAATTAAAACCAGGAGGAAATCTTACTCAAGCGACAATAGACGGTTATCGAGCGGATATTTCAACAGCACGGGCGAATATAAATACGGCGGCCATTAACGTGGCCGCTGCCGAAAAAGATGAACGTGCAAAATCTTCCGCACTCACACTTGCAGAAAATGAATTACTTCTTCTTGAAGCTGGCAGTACAAAGGAGGATATCGCAGCACAGCGCGCCGCTGTGCAAAAAGCTTTTGCCACACGCGATGTAGCTGTGGCAAAGCGCGCTAAAGCAACGCTTCGGTCTCCCATTTCCGGCACAGTCAGTGCTGTAGATATTTCCCTCGGAGAAATTGTGAGTCCGAATACGCCGGTCATCTCGGTTATTACGGGGGAGATGCTTCATATTGAAGTTTCTATTCCGGAGGTTGATATTACAAATGTGTATGTGGGAGATATGGCTGATATTACCCTTGATGCATATGGAAATATTCCATTTAAGGCGCAGGTAAGCGCTATTGATCCGGCGGAGACAATTATAGAAGGCGTACCTACATATACGACAACACTTTATTTTCTCGAAAAAGATGACCGTATTCGTTCAGGCATGACGGCAAATATTACCATTGTAACCAATCGTCGAACGGGAGTTATTGCCGTTCCGGGGCGAGCCGTTGTAACAAAAGATGGACGACATACGGTACGTTTTTTGGAAGAGAACGGAACGATACGGGAAGGTGATGTTGTAACGGGTATTCGCGGGTCGGATGGAAGCGTGGAAATTATTTCAGGTGTAGAGGAAGGGGATAGGGTTGTAATTTTTATTGAAGAATAGCCATGGCCCTTATCTCGGTAAAAAATTTAAAAAAAACATATTCTAGTGAAGATATTGTAACACATGTTTTGAATGGCATGTCGTTTTCCATTGAAAACGGAGAATTTATCGCCATCATGGGTCCGTCCGGATCCGGAAAATCAACACTTCTTCATATCTTGGGATTTTTAGACGTACCTACGAGCGGGGAATACACATTTGAAGGGCGGGAGATTTCGAGCTACACGGAGGAAGAACGCGCGCGCCTGCGCAATAGTCAGATGGGGTTTATATTTCAATCCTTTAATTTATTAGCGCGGACCAGCGTTTTTGATAATGTAGCGTTGCCGCTTATGTATTCGGATAAGCCGGAGGCAGAGTGGCACAAAAAGGCGTTCGAGGCAATTTCCGCCGTTGATCTGAATCATCGCATGGAGCACGATCCGGGACAGCTTTCGGGGGGAGAAAAGCAACGCGTCGCCATAGCGCGCGCATTGGTAAATGATCCGCAGGTGTTGTTTGCCGATGAACCGACCGGTAATCTCGACTCTGTTTCGGGGAAGAATGTTATGGATATTTTGGCCGATTTACATAAGAAGAAGGGACACACCATTATTCTTATTACGCACGATAATGATGCGGCGGCATATGCAAAACGCATTATTCGGATTAGCGATGGAGTTATTGAAAGTGATTCAAAAAAATGAAATCAAAATATATTCTTCAAACGGCCGTCATAGGCCTTAAAACAAATAAGTCACGTTCAGCGCTTACCATTCTTGGTATTGTTATTGGCATAACATCCATTATTCTAATGGTTTCCATAGGCGATGGTGCCGAACAGCTTATTTTAGGTGAAATTGCCGGTTTGGGAGCGGAAACTATTGTTGTGCGTCCGGGTCGTGAACCATCGGGCCCCACCGACTTAACAGAAACGCTTTTTTCCGATTCGCTCAAGGAGCGGGACGTCACGGCGCTTCTCCGAAAAGAAAATGTCCCTGATTTGGTTGATATTATGCCGGTGTTGGCCGTTCCGGGAACGATATCGTTCGAAGGGGAGACGTACCGCGGACAGATTCTTGGCGGTTCAGCTGAATTTTTTGCAAAAACATTTGATATCTATCCATTCGAAGGCGTGGTATTTGATGAACAGGATATTCGTACTCGCGCCAGTGTTGCCGTTATTGGCAGTAAAGTACGGAATGAATTTTTTGGCGATGGAGATGCGCTCGGTAAGCAAATTTCCATTCGCGGAAGGAAGTTTCGGGTGGTAGGTATATTTCCGGCAAAAGGACAGGTTGCGTTTTTAAATATCAATGACATGGTTGTTGTTCCGTATACAACGGCGCAGACATATCTTTTGGGAATTAATCATTTTCATGAATTTATCATAAAAACGACAAATCCGGATGCTGTGGCACATTCCGTAGAAGATATTGAACGTACACTGCGTATCTCTCATAACATTACCGATCCGGATAAAGATGATTTTTATGTGGAAACTCAACAGGGACTGGTAGAACAAATAGGAACTATTCTTGGTGCGCTCACTATTTTCTTGTCTTCCGTGGTGGCGATTGCCCTGGTAGTGGGCGGTGTGGGAGTCATGAATATTATGCTCGTATCCGTTACGGAACGTACGCGCGAAATCGGACTTCGAAAAGCTTTGGGCGCCACGAATGAAGACATTCTACGCCAATTTCTTTTGGAAGCCATTATTCTAACCGGTATAGGAGGATTAGTAGGTATTTTTCTGGGAGCATTTTTTGCGTTTCTTGCTTCCGTTGTTCTCACTACATATGCGGAACTTGCTTGGGCGTTTACGTTTTCTGTCCCGGCGGCCTTGCTCGGACTAAGCGTATCTGCTCTTGTTGGTTTAGTGTTTGGTATTTATCCTGCTCGTAAAGCGGCGCGCAAAAGCCCGATTGAGGCGTTGCGGTATGAGTAGATGTTCTAAAAGAGGAGTAGTGCATTTACAATAAGATAAAGATTTCTTAGGGTAAAGAAAACAGAAAGGAGGCGCTTTATGAGAATAGCGTCCATTGAGCATCTTGAAAAACAACTGGGCCGTAAATTGTATTACAAAAACATTGTTGCTATCGGCGCTATTCATTTTATGTCATTGATTGGCATAGTGTGGGGAGTGTATTTTGGATTTACGGCGTTTCATTGGATTCTTGCCTTTGTTATGTATGGCGTTCAGGGATTTGGTACTACGCTTGCGTACCATCGTTTCTTTACGCATAATTCGTTTAAGTGTTCGAGTAAATATGTTGCTCGTATACTTGCCTTTATGGGAGGAATGACGGGGCAAGATGCTTGGGGGTGGGTGCGGACACATCGGACGCATCATTTATATACTGATACGCCGCGCGATCCTCATTCACCGGTACAAAGCGGATTTTTTTGGGCCCATGTCGGGTGGCTTCTTGTTCATTTGGATATACCGGATGATGTAAAAACGGACGATCTCGACAAAAATGAAACGATACAATGGGAGCGTAAATGGCACAATAATATTCTTATAGGTAGTTTTGTGTTCGTTCTTATTGTTTCGGGTCTGGAAGGGTTATTCCGAGACGGGTCGTTTATGTCAGTTTTAGAGGGAGGAATCGGCGGTCTTCTTCTTGCCGGATTTATCCGATTTACCGTAGTACTGCAAGTTACCTGGTGTGTGAATTCCGTGTGTCACTTGTGGGGATCGCAGATGCCGGAAACAGCACCGGGAGATACCAGTAGAAATAATGGCATTGTTGGGCTTTTGGCTCTTGGTGAAGGATGGCATAACTGGCACCATATAGCCCAGCATCTCGCGCGGCAAGGGCGATTCTGGTGGCAGATAGACCTCACCTGGTATCTCATTTGTCTCGGGGAATGGATGGGTATTTTTACGGATGTAAAACGTCCGAAACCTTTATAGCGGTTCCGTTAATGGAGTCGTTTTTTTATTAAAGGGATGATATGATACATATGTTCGTGGATACTAATGTATCAGCGAAGGTTCTGTTATAAAATAATAGATTTATTATGGATATACGAATTAAAAATGCTTTAGGTATTGTGGGTATTGCAGCTCTTTCCATTATCACCATTGCGGTTGCTGTCGGCGCGTATGTTATTTCCCAGGTGAATGATCCGACGGAACGACGTACATTTTCTGTATCAGCAGAGGGAAAGGCAATAGCTGTACCGGATGTGGCACAGTTTACATTTCAGGTTATTACGGAAGGCGGGCTTGATATAGCGGAGCTTCAGCAGACAAATGTACAGAAAGTAAACGGGGCAATTGCGTTTATAAAAGAAAAAGGAGTTGAAGAAAAAGATATAAAAACACAGAGCTTTAATGTGGAGCCGCGATATCAGTATGTTAATTGTTCATCGCTTCGCACTATTGGGGAACCATGTCCGCCGGCTGAAATTGTGGGACACACCATACGCCAGGTTATTTCGGTTAAGGTGCGTAATTTTGAAGCGGTAGGAACACTCCTTTCCGGCGTTGTTCAGAATGGCGCTAATTCGGTGTCACAACTTTCTTTTACCGTAGATGATCCGGAAGCGGTAGAAAATGAAGCACGTGCGGATGCTGTTGCGAAGGCGAAACGAAAAGCGGAAGAGGTGGCAAACGCCGGAGATTTTCGTATCGGTAAACTTATTTCTATTAATGAAGGGGGAGGTGTTCAGCCGTTTCGCTCTTATTATGCGGAAGATTCCGCTGTGCTCGGTGTCGGGGGTGGTACGAGTGCGCCCGTGCCGGCACCCAGTATTGAACCGGGCTCGCAGGATATTATTATTTACGTGACATTGGTATACGAGATTAAATAGGGTAAAGTTTATGACGCGTGTAATACAAAGGACTCCTGTTTCGACAAGAGTCCTTTATTGACAGAAATAGGATCATATCTGTACAATGGGAAATTAGTACATAGAAGAGGAGGTTTGTATGGCATCCACTTTGGTTGTGAGCAATGCTCATAGGAATTTTGTACCGAAGGGACAGTGCTTGGATAACGGTACCTTGCTTTGGATGAATATCGGTGCCTTGCAGGAAGATGTGAAGAGAGAGCTTCCGAAATATATTGCGCTTAAGCTTATTTCCTTAAATGGTATCAGGCCGGGTGCTAATCAGATCAAATTGGAGTTTGATCCGTCGGTTACGCCGAAAGAAGAGCGAATAGTTCGGCGTACGCTCTGTTGTTTACCCAAAGAACATACAAATGGAGGTGAGTTGTCCCATAAAAGCAGTGCTAATAGAAAATTTTCCAAAGAGCCTTGTGTAAAGCGGTCGCCACGACCTCGATAGTATGCATTACCCGGTAACGGGTATTTTTTTTTATAGCTTTATTGTTTTTTGAGAAAAAGATATTATTGTCGTATGGATAAAAAGAAAACATACGATGCTGGTATTGGCTGGGTGAGTTCGGTGGAGAATGTGTTCCTTTCATTTTTAAAAAAAGAATTACGAAAGAAAAAATATTCATTTGATGAAGTCACTTATGAAAACCTACGTCATCGATATGATGACATTAAAAACGACCGATACGCATATCGTGTTTTTATAGATCGCGCCTCATTTGATCACCCGGCATATTTTCTATTTGCCGATCTTGTACAAAAGAAAGGTGCGTATGTAGTTAATAATCCGGATGCGGTAATTGCGTGGGGAAGTAAGACGGCATTATACGGCGCTTTATGTAATGCCGGGCTTCCACTGCCAAGGGTATTCCTTCTTCCTGCGCGTCCACCGGCAAAAAAAGAACTTATTCACATACCGAAAGCATTGGGCGTGCCGTTTATTTTGAAGCCGGCGTATGGCGGTTTGGTGGATGATGTTCTTCTTCGTGCCCGTACGGTTGATGATATTATTACATTTATGGAGGATAACGGTACGGATGAAACCCTTGCACAGGAGTATGTTGTACCAACGGTAGTAAGAAAGAAGACAGCATGGTTTAGACCGCTTTATGTATGTGGGGAAGTTATTCCTCTGTGGTGGGATCCGCTTTCCCATTTTTATCAACCATTTGGACGTTCGGCGGAAGAGCGTGATATTGCAAAAGATTTGAAGAATATGCTTTGTCGCATTCATGATATTACTGGTCTTGATTTGTTTACAACGGAAGTTGCTATAGATGAGGGGGGTGAGTATAAAATTATTGATTATGCAAATCACCCAATCGATTTAAATTCACAAGAGAACGCATCCGATGCACTGCCGGAAGATATTTTGGAAGATGTGGCGCGTTGTATTGCGGTATATATCGGAAAAATTAAGGCACACGGGAATGTCATACGAGAATAATTTTCGTGATGTAAGAAAAAGGTAATGGGGAAGATGTTATTAACAGTTTAGTATTTTTTTAATACTGGCGTTTGTATGTTCTTATCCGTATACTTAACCGTATGGAAAGTATTGTAAAAGCTGATATATTCTTTTTTGTAACCACCATCGCGCTTGTTCTCTTTTCTGTTGCGTTTTTAATACTACTTTACTATATCATTCGTATAATAAGGAATGCGGCATATATTTCCCGTCTTATTGTATCTGAAACGGAGCAAATTAAGAGTGATGTTAGCGAGGCGCGTGCGTATGTACGGGAGGAGGCCGTTAAGATGGGCTATTTCATAGGGTTTATAAAAGCGCTTATGAAAGAACCGAAGACAGCTTTGGCGGCAAAGAAGAAACGAGCAACCAAACCAAAAAAAGACTCGGTAGAGTAGGTGTTGTAATGGAATATATAAATTTTATACGATAATCTAATTTCATAGATATATGGCTAAAAAATCAACAACTGAAGGAGTGGGAATCGGGCTTGCGGCATTAGCGGCCGCCGCGGCTGGTGCATATTTTTTGTACGGAAAGAATGGTGTGAAAAATAGAAAAAAAGTAAAAAGTTGGATGTTTAAGATGCGTGCCGAGGTGCAGGACAATATAGAAAAAATGCAGGACGTAAGTAAAGAATCGTACAACAGAGTGGTGGATGAAACGGCTCGTCATTATAGCGCATTAAAGCAGGTGGATCGAAAAGAACTGGATCAGATGGTACGGGAATTAAAAGGACACTGGAAGAGTATTTCATCTCAAGTGATGAAAAACATAAAAACGGTAAAACCTGCAAAAAAGAAAACTGCGAAGAAATAAGCATACCAAAAAACTACTGCGGAAAGCAGTAGTTTTTTTGGTATTATGGTAAGCTTATGCGTAATCTGGATTCGTTGTCGCAGATGGTTTATACTGTTCTTATGGAAAATAATCAGCAAAAGCTCAATATAAAAGCGGCAGACAGGGATCTAAAGGGGCGAAGCGCCAATAATGCCATGATATCGCATACAAAAGAAGAGTTCGTACTGGATTTTATTAATATGCTCCCGCCTCATCCATTGCTCGTATCACGTATAATCATAAGTCCGGGACATGCAAAGCGCTTTCACCGTGCTCTTACAGAACAGATAGAGCGTTATGAGGGATCATTTGGAAAACTGGAAGACGGAGAACATAATAAACCCAATATCGGTTTTCAGAATAATTAAATAAAAAACCGGAAATGTTGTTTCCGGTTTTTTATTTTAGTATCCACGTTCATCTACAAACTTACCGTTCGTATCCCGGAGAGTAATGGTTTCATGTGTATTGCGAAACATTTCAGCGTCTTTTTGAAGCCAGATAAGCCATCTATTCTGGTAGAAGTTTTCCTGATTTTTATAATTTCGCACACAACCGGCGTAACTGAAATTTTCTATAAGATAATCGGAGCATTCGCTTTCAATGCCGAAAAAGTCGCCTGAATCGGGAGTTCTGCATCCTCGAATATCATCAATAACCTCAAGGCAACGGTCACTGAAATAGGTAAGATCGGCGGTGTCGATGGTGTTAGGGCACCGACTTCCTATGGAAGGCGTAAATTTGGAGGTTTCTTTAAAATAACCCGTACAAAGGTTTTCTCGAAAATTTATGTTGCGATCTTGCTTGCCCACCGTGATAATTACCGTGCCTCGAGGAGTAAGAATGAGATCACTTAATTGAATGGATGTACCTCCGGGCAAATTTTGAACTTGTGGTATAGTGATACGTCCGCCTCGTGCATTGGTAATGGTCCAGCCGGTTATATTAACGGATTGTTCTTTACTCTTATTGGAAATAGTGACTTGTTCCGATACGGGATCGGTACGGTTTCCGCGGAATTGAGAGATAATTATTATTTCATGAAACGTTGACGTTGCAGTTTCCGAAGGAGGTAGTGTGCGCGTTGTTGTATTGTCAACGATTATAACGCCATCGGTAATATCCTTATTTACTTCTCGCAAGGTGTTAGCATCAAATCGGCCATGTACGCGAAGATCATTCGCTTCTTGATATTTGCGTACAGCCTCTTCGGTGAGAGAGAAATAATTTCCGTTGGAAACGGGATATGTGAAGTATCCCATGGTCCGAAGAAATTCTTGCAAACGTACAACGTCAGGATCATTGGTAAGACCGGGAGAAAAGGTGCGTTTAAATTCGGTAAAGGGAGGAGTGGGTGTGTTTTCGGGCGGAAGAGTGATTGGTATTTCGCCGGATAATTGACCGTTTACGGCATTACGGGTAAGGGGACCGAAATAGCCGGCAGGGGGTGTTATGTTGTGCGCAAGTTGAAATGCGGCAACGGCTTGTTGTGTGAGACTAAAATAATTACCGGTAGATTCCGGATAGGTAAAAAATCCTTTTGCGCGTAAGAATTCTTGCAGGCGCACTACTTCAGGATCATTACGAATGCCAACAAACAAGTCCCGTGTAAAATCTTCCGCGGAAGCAAAAGAGACAAAAGCGAAAGACAAAAGAAAAAAGATAGCATACTTTTTCATATTCATATTGTATATCTTTATTGTGAAAGTAAAAAGGGGATATTAATACTTTAGAAATATAATATTTTTGAAAACTACTATTTAAAAAAAGAGCATGTAATGGTAATGCTCTCTTAAATGGGATTCTTTAATTGTGTACTTGAACGAAGAAAGTGTGTGGGGGAGAGGTATTACCCAAGGAGGAGATGAAACTCTTCCTTATAACCACTCTCTTCGTTCAAGTCTTCGCATTTTACATTATGATAGTATGATTGTCAAACTTTTACAGCGAATGTTTTTAGGGCTTTCTTATTTTCCGTTACTTCTGTATTCTTATCCCTATGCTTGATTTTTCTATACAAAAACAATCAAAGAAATCCCATGCACGGGTTGGCACGATAAAAACAACCCATGGAATCGTTGAAACACCAGCTTTTATACCGGTAGCTACTCAAGGTGTGGTAAAGACACTTACAAGTGAGGAGGTTGTTGCGGTCGGATCTCAGATGCTTATTTGTAATACATATCACTTACATATTCGTCCCGGAGAAAAGATAGTAAAAGCGAATGGAGGATTGCATGGCATGATGCAATGGAATAACCCCCTTATGACGGATTCGGGAGGATTTCAGGTTTTTAGTTTGGGGTTTGGTAAAGAGCAAAGTATGGGAAAAATTCTTAAAAAGAGGCAAAAACCATCTGTTAGTGCGGATATGAAATCGAAGTTTTTGCGCATAACGGATAAAGGTGTGCATTTTCATTCGTATGTGGATGGAAAAGAGATTTTTCTCGATCCAAAAACTTCCATAAAAATTCAACAGGCACTGGGTGCCGATATTATGTTTGCATTTGATGAATGTCCGCCACCTCTTGCGGATGAACGATATATGATTCGGTCACTCGAAAAAACACATAGGTGGGCCGAGGAAAGTTTGAGTGCGAAAACTACAAAGAAGCAATCTTTGTACGGTATTGTGCAGGGAGGAAAATATAAGAACTTACGTATGCAGTCTGCACGATATATAGGAAATCTCCCCTTTGATGGATTCGGTATTGGCGGGGAATTCGGTTTCAGTAAACGGGCAATGACATCCATGCTTCGATGTGTTTTTGAAGAATTACCGGAAGAAAAACCCCGTCATCTCTTGGGCGTGGGACATCCGGAAGACATTTTGCCGATTATTAAAGCAGGTGTTGATACGTTTGATTGTATTGTGCCAACACACTATGCGCGCCGCGGCATTGCGTTTACATCTGAAGGAAGGCTTGATCTTCGAAAAGCTTTATTTTTTACAGACAAAAAACCGCTCGATGAAACGTGCGGGTGTATGGTATGTGGTGTATATTCTCGGGCATATATTACGCATATGTTGCGTGCTCACGAAATAACACCGCTTAGACTGCTTACAATACACAATTTGTTTTTTTTCCATGCAAAAGTTGCGCGTATTCGTGAAGACATAAAAGAGGGAAGAATATGAAATGGATTTTATTATGAAAGATATATTTGCCGTGTGGAAACCGAAGGGTATGACATCGCATGATGTTGTGAATGCCGTTCGGCGTGCTACGGGAATAAAAAAGGTAGGACATGCGGGTACGCTTGATCCTCTTGCGGAAGGAGTTTTAGTGGTGGGGGTTGGGCGGGATGCCACGAAACAGTTGGGAGATATTGTCGCAAAAGAAAAAGAATATGTAGCAGAAGTACTTCTTGGCACCACAAGTAGTACGGACGACGAAGAGGGTGAAAAAACAAAAAGGAATGTAAGCATTCAGCCATCAAAAAAAGATGTGGAAAAGGTGATAAAATCATTTATCGGGCGCAGTATGCAGGCGCCTCCTCGTTATAGCGCTCTTAAGGTAGGGGGTGTGCCGGCATACGCATACGCACGCGCCGGTAAAGCAGTGGAATTAAAAGAGCGGCAAATTATGGTAAAGGAAATGGAGCTTGTTTCATATGTCTATCCGTTTGTCTGCTTTCGTACCGTGACAGGACCGGGAGTATATGTTCGTGCGCTTGCAAGAGATATGGGAGAGCGGCTCCATACGGGCGGATATCTTACGGCACTTACGCGAACGCGCGTAGGCGCATTTACCGGGAAGGATGCATGTGTGCTTTCAGAATTAAAAAAAGCCCTGTAATGGA
The DNA here is from genome assembly GCA_002793915.1 of Candidatus Ryanbacteria bacterium CG10_big_fil_rev_8_21_14_0_10_43_42. Classification (NCBI taxonomy): domain Bacteria; phylum Candidatus Ryaniibacteriota; species Candidatus Ryanbacteria bacterium CG10_big_fil_rev_8_21_14_0_10_43_42. The sequence goes on from PFEF01000006.1 coordinate 67,375, forward strand.
CTTATTATTTTTGGATGATGATTGCCCGTTGCGAGGCATGTTTATCGGCAATTTTCTTTCGATTGGCAATCATAATATATTGCGCAGCGTGTCGATTTATCAGAGTGCCGCGTTTTATCTCATATGTCAATGTCAAAGATTTTTTTACCAGCTTATCTTTTATGGCATTTCTCCTTTTTATTTTATATACTAAGGTGATTATAGGAAATAGTAATAAATAACGGAAATATATGCAAGAATCTCACAATCCGTATGTCATTCCTCTCTCCATTATTGTCGCCGGTGTTCTCATTGCAGGAGCCATTATGTATGCCGGAGACGGGGGTGGTTTTGTGGCACAAACGGATACAACAAACCCAAAAGACGGTACGGAAAGTGGTAATGAACAAGCTGTTACGGGTGATGTAAAATCCGTTACGGGAGAAGATCATATTTTAGGCAATCCGGACGCACCGATAAAATTGGTGGAATATTCGGATTTGGAGTGTCCGTTTTGTTCACGATTCCACGCCACCATGAAGCAGGTAATGGATGAATATGGAAAAGATGGGCAAGTGGCATGGGTATATCGCCATTTTCCGCTATCACAAATTCACCCATCGGCAAATGAGGCGGCACAGGCAAGTGAGTGTGCGAATGAGCTGGGAGGAAATGATGGATTTTGGGCGTATATCGATGAAGTATTTTTGCGCCAGGATCAGGGACTTTCCACGTCAATGCTTCTAGCTGTTGCCGAGGATATAGGACTTGATAGACCGGCATTTGAATCATGCCTTAGCTCAGGAACATATGCAGAAAGTGTTCAGCGGTCATTTGAAGATGCGCGTACGGCTGGCGGTACGGGTACACCATATACGGTAGTGGTTGTTGATGGCGATACATTTACGCCAATCAATGGTGCTCTTCCGTTTGCGCAGGTATCATCCGTCATAGAAAGTGCATTGGCAAGATAATCTTTATTTTTTCCGGTAATGCATAAAAAAGCCGAAGCATGGCATGCTTCGGCTTTTAGCTATATCTCTGCGAGATTATGCTCGGGTATATTCACGCGAATTTTTTTTCCGATTAAATTTATCAAAATGGCCATGTAATCGTAAGGAGAGTTCTTTTTATTTTTTACTCTTTCAATTACCTCTCCTATAATATTCTTAAAAAGACCATCGACAACAAGAACATTTCCCGACCACTGCTTCTCAAGATCTATTATTCCGCCAGTTTCTCGCTCCTTGAGTTCGGTAATGATAAGTTTATCAATGGGCAGAATCTCACCGGTCGTTCCCACTATATATTTTACGCCTGGTACATTGTTTGTGGTGTGTATGTGTTCTTTATTAATACACACAAATAGATATTGCGGAAAGAGAGGGGTTTTTATACGTCCTTTTCTTTGTATCTTTTGATATCGCATGGGAAGGTAGATATCATCTTTAGGAAATATGCTTTCCAAATAACTCTTTACGGAACGTTCTTTTGCCGCATTGGTCATTACCACATACCATTCCTTCATATAGCACCTCTCAAATATATTCTGTAAACATTAATGACATAAAAATATATAAAAGTCAATAGTTTTATTGTTGCTGAAATAGTATGCCATAATTTATTTAAAAGAACTATCCATAAGCTATGTTGACGTAAATAAGTTCATTTGCTAGAATGGTTGGTAATGAATAGATTCGTGAACCAGTCTAAAAACTTTTTCTCCTTTTGGGGATGGTTTTTTGCCTTTATGAGGCGGACTGGTTTTAGGAATGTGATGTAATATAAACTCACAATACATGCTAAATACCAGTCCTGTCCAAGCAGGAATTTTTTGTGCTTTAACGGCTCATAATCTTTTTATAAATTTTTTAATATAAAAAGGTTATGAGCCCTATAGAGCATATTTATAGGAAAGTTCTTTAAAAAAGGAATAGGGAGGAACGAGTTATGTGGTTCGAAGATCAGGAAGAATGGTGGCGCAACGCATATACGCCATTGTATAGTCCGAAAAAAAACAACGAAGACCATGAAGATCAAGATGGTAAAAATCTTGCATGGTAAGAGAAGTACATCAAGAGGAGGAATAGTATGCTTGTTAAGATGTATGGACATGCATCGTCGTCGGAAATTACGGCAATCGAGGAAAAGCTGCACGGTTTGGGGTATACAACCGGCAAAATGGTCGGTGAGGAAATCACCCTCATTGGTGTCTACGGCGATATCACCCGGCTGCCAACTGGCGAGATTCAAGAGATGGCTGGTGTAGACCGCCTGATCCCAATCTCGCGCGCCTATAAACGGGTCGCCCAAAAAGGGGTGCCCGGAGCACTTATCCATCAAACGGTTCGCATTGGCAGAGTTGAAGTGGGCGGCGATGCATTGAGTATAATCGCCGGTCCTTGTTCGGTTGAGAGTGAGGCCCAGATTATGGAAGCGGCATTTTTTGTTAAAGAGTCGGGAGCAAAAGCGCTTCGGGGTGGAGTGGTAAAATATCGCTCAAGTCCATACAGTGGTTGGGAAGGCATTGGTTCAAGCTCTGAAGAAGCCCTGCGGAATGGCTTACGGCTGATTGTGAAAGCCGGGCGTGCCTTTGATCTGCCAACCGTTGTTGAGGTGCTGGATGCGGCTGATGTGTCGATCTATGAAGATATGGGGGTGGACTGTCTGCAAGTTGGCGAACCGAACGCCAAAAACCAGTCTCTGCTCAATCGTCTACGTGACACCCAGCTCCCGGTCATCCACAAACGCGGTAATTCCTTAGATATCGAAGCGTATCTCTTGTGGGTTGAACGCGTTATGGCAGCGGGCAAAGAAAATGTCATCCTCTGTGAGCGGGGGATTGTGAGTTCAAATAAATATACCCGCAATACGCTGGATATGGGTGGTATTGCCGCATTTCATTATCAGCTGTCGTGTTTGCCTGTGGCTATTGATGCCTCGCATGGCAGTGGTATTCGTGATCTGGTCCATCCGCTAACCTTGGCTGGAATTATGGCCGGTGCCTCAGTTGTTCTCGTTGAATCCCACCCCAATCCGCTGATTGCCAAGTCGGATGGATTTCAAGGCTTATTTCCCGAACAGCTCTCCCGCTTAGTCGCTGCCTGCCAGCAGGTGTGGGAACTTCGTAAGCGCATCGAGCCCTTGTACGTCCCGAGTGCACTACTTGAACAGCAGTATGAAGAGCGGATTGGCCATGATAAAAAACGGTTCTTCGATGTTTAAAAAGGAGGAATATGGCCGTGCACTATGATAAAAATGGATTTCCGTGTAATGGCAGATTGAAAAAGATATGCTCTGCATTAAGTTATTGTTGTACATGCAAAATGAGCATTATAAACGCGGTGCTCTTTGTACTTTCTCCGGAGCGCATATTGTTCCTTAAAATGCGCAGAGAAATTTGTAATTCTTTCCACGAAAACGGCTCTTTGGATTTAGGAGCCATTTGTTAAGAAGGTAAGGGGGTTATTAAATAATAACCCCTTTTTTCTTAAAAACTTACACTATACCGTTATTAACAGCCTTTATTGACAAAAGATCGTTTTTTGTTAGCATGAAGGAATGTTAAAGGGAGATAATATTTCCGATACGAAAAAGACCGCGCTTCTCTTTGGAGATGTAATTATGTGCCTTACGAAAAGGTAGCAGAGTTTGTTTTAAATGATTTATAGTAACAAGCTCTGCTTCACGGCAGAGTATTTTTGTATAATGTATGGATTGTTTGTGGTTTGCGATGTGTCTGCTTGATAGTGGGCATATGAAGATCATAAGCCGGCTCGTTGACAATTTAAACTCTTATAGGGAGGAGGTTTAGTATGCCCAAGAATAGAAAAGATGAAGATTCTCATCTGGTGCACGGAGGTGACCCGTTTGTCATTACTCCGGTAATGGGAGATACATATGATAGAGCGGAGATTGAAGAAAATCCTCATCTTGAGGATAACTTACGCCGCTTAGAGAAAGAGCGTAAAAAGTTACGAAGGGAGGCGAGTAGTCATGGAAAATAATCTTTCTGATCTTTTACAGCGTGTGGTGGAAGAGTGTTCTCAAGATATGGCAGACGCAAACCAACGGCATAAAGAGCGTCAGGATAAGAGAGTATGTTTTGTTTATACAAATTGGAGTGTTGATAGAGCAAATGGGATAGAGGTGGTGATAGCGAGTGTGGGCATGATTATCAACGGAGTGCGATATGAGGGGATGGCAACTTCTTTTGATGCTGTTCGGCCGGTAAGAGATGTCTTAATTGAGTCCATTTTATTGGCTGCTTTTAAATCAGATATTATAGCGGGAGAGAATATTCCTTCATTTAAAAGCTGTTTTCAGTCGGGAGTTGTGACACTTTTTGTGGAGGATGATTCATTTTCTGTTGAAGTTTCCGATGAGCGCGATGACCTTGCTTCTATGGAGGTTGCACGACGATATATTGCTTCACGATTGCCATCGTGAAGATTTATGGGGATGCTTACACGCACCCCCATTTTCTAAGGAGGAGTGCGATATGCTCGATATGGTATTTAAACTACGTCAAGAAAATGAGCGCGTATATATGGAAATTACGCTTAAGATGAACGACATTTCGGCAACGGAAATATACGAAGGTGATGATTCTTCGTGTCGGCTTGAGGAGAGAGCGGTGACGCTTATGTTGCAGGCGGCTCAAACGATCGGGATTATGCCACAAACTCAGTTTTCTGTTTCTGTAACGGGAGGGACGGAAGTTCGGAACGGTGTTTTGGTAACGATACATGCTGAAAGGAAAATGACGGGATTCACGGATTGTGTTTATAGCACACCGTTCACAGCGGCGCAGGCAACAAAAGATATTCTTGAGCAATTACAGAATAACGAAGTTAAAGCGGCGTAGATGTAAACCCCAGAATTTCTATTGGAAATTTTGGGGTTCTTTTTTAAGAAGATTGATTTTTAGTTTACATGGCATTATAGTGGAACGAAGATTACCTGATAAGGAGGAGAATGTATGCAAGGAGTATTTGTTATGATTACATACATTCCGAAAAGGGCACTTGATGAAGCATTGTCGCGAGAGGGTGAAGACCCTCCTACGCAAGAAGAGGCTCTTTCGTTTTTACGGAAGGTTATGTCGTTTAGGGAAATCCCTTCGATTCTGAATAACCCTCCCTTAATCGGACGTCTTCTGGACACATTTTATGGGAGACATGCCCGTGCCGGTAATGCTTTTGAAAGGATGTCAATTGTCGAACGAGTGAGAGGTGAAAAATTGGAGATTACAGGAAAGAGGGTTAGGGAAAAAAATAAGAAAAAAGAAATACAAAGACGCGTATAAGAGCATTACGCTCTTTTTTTTGTCTTCATTATACATCCGCTTTCCACTTTTTACGCACTGATTTATACTGGGGAAATGACCAGAAGTGAACTTCTTCAAAAATTAAAAGAAAAACGAAAGGAGATTGCCGAGCGTGAAGGCAAGGAGCTTTTTATGGTATTTCAAAATAAAGCTCTGGAAGAAACAGTAAAAGCAATGCCGCAAACACGGGAAGATTTAAAATTGGTAAAAGGATGGGGAAAGGTAAAAATATCACGGTATGGAGACGAAATTCTTTCTATTTTCAAGCAGGGAAACGGGAAACATGAGGATACTTATGCAACAGGCGGATTATTTAATAATCCAATACCTGCCGCCGAATCTCCCTCGGGCGGAGAAGGCAAGCAGTCTCATGATAACGCCGTATTATCGGTTTCGGAATTTATCGAAGTTGTTAATATTACGCTTTCACGATTAGGTTTGGTGCGTGTGCAGGGAGAAATAAGCGAGATGCAGATGCGGGGAGCGGCGGTATATTTTACGTTAAAAGATACATCGGGTGAGGATGCGATAGTAAAATGTTTACTTTGGAAATGGCAATTTGAACAGCAGTATGATTATTTGGAGGATGGTTTGGAAATTATTATAGAGGGAGTGCCGGATGTATTTGTAAAATATGGAACATTTAGCGTAAAGGTAAGTCGCGTAGAGCCGGTAGGGGAAGGTGCTCTTAGAAAAGCATTCGAAGCGCTTAAGAAAAAATTTGAAATGGCCGGATATTTTGATGAAGCGCGCAAGCGTCCGCTTCCGCGCATTATACAACGTATAGGAGTTGTTACTTCCGCTTCCGGAGAAGCAATTAATGATTTTAGGCGCAATATCGGAGACTATGGTTTGGAAATATGTATGGTAGATGTGCGCGTGGAAGGAGTATACGCCGAGGATTCCATCGTGAAAGGAATACAATGGTTAAATACTCATCATGCCGATTTGGACGTACTTGTTCTTATACGCGGAGGCGGTGGTCTTGAAAATTTGAAGGCATTTAATTCAGAGCGAGTTGCTGAAGCCGTTCTTGGTTCGCGTTTGCCGGTAATAACGGGTATTGGGCATGAGCGCGATGATACCATTGCGGGTTTTATAGCGGACATCAATTGCTCTACGCCAACAGCGGTTGCGGTGTATATTCGGCACATACGGGAAGATCTCATAGGGGAGGTAAATGAAAAAGTGGAACGGCTGATTCGTTTATTTGATGTTATATACGAAACAGCACTGCGTTCATTGCATGAGCGGAAGACGGGACTTATTATTTCGTATACCCACATTCTTTCGCGGTATCGGCATGACATCGCATCACATACGCGTGCCCTACAGACGGGGCTGTTTCAGATATTTAGCGGATTTCGTCTTTTAACGGAACAGTTTCGTTCATCATTTCACCGTTATGAATCTATTTTACGGGAATATTATCGAACGGTAGAAATAAACGCCGTAAAAGGGGTTCGTATTCTTGAACGGAGTATGCAGGAATACGAAAAACGTATTTCTGTTACCGAAACCGCGCTTGCTTCTCTGGATCCGGCGGCGCCTTTAAAGCGCGGATATAGTATTACATACGGATCTGACGGCCGCGTGCTCAAGAATGCAAAGAATGTTACCATAGGGGAGAGAATCAGCGTACATTTGTACGAAGGGAATATTGGTGCGCGGATAGAAGAAAATATTCAGCCGGAAAAATAAATATATAATCATTAAAACTCAATATTTGGTGTATGAAAGACAAACAAAAATTGGAACATTCATTAAAACAGCTTGAAGTTATCGTAGAAGAGCTGAATGGAAAAGATGTGGATGTAGAAACGGGACTTGCTAAATTTAAGGAGGGCGTGGATCTTATCACGTTTTGCCGGCATGAACTTAAAGCGGCGGAAAATGAATTTAAAAAACTCCGCATGGAATTGGATCAAGAGGAAGATAAAGAAGAGCAGTAAGAATATAATACAATGGCGGTCTTTTATCTTTTTATATTTATTCTATCAAGCGTAGTGCTCGCTGTTGCCGGTAATTGGCTTGTTCGTTCTCTTTCGCGTATCGCTCATTATTTTAAATGGCAGGAGTTTATTGCGGCATTTTTTATCATGTCATTTGCCGTTTCGGTGCCGGAATTGTTTATAGGGGTATCGGCGGCGCTTACGGGCATACCGGAACTTTCTTTCGGAAATATTATTGGTGCTAATATTATTCATTTTACACTTGCGATCTCTCTTGCCGCTCTTGTGCTTGGAAAGCTTGAATTTGAAAAAGAGAATATGAGGGTGAGTGTTGATTTTACCATTATTTTTGCACTATTTCCCTTTCTTCTCATGCTGGATAATAATCTTTCTCGTGGCGACGGTGTTATTCTTATAGCATCTTTTTTCATCTATTCCATTTGGGTGTTTTCCAAAAAAGAACGATTCAGTGAATTCTACATGAGCCGCAAGAGGAAAGATGCCGTTCATTACGGATATACGGGGTCTCCAATAAAACAGTTTCGGCAATTTATAAATGATGGAGGAATGTTTATTGTGGGGATTGTGCTCTTGCTTGCCAGTGCGCAGGGTATTGTCAGTTCGGCTTCGTTTTTTGCCGGTATGTTTCATTTGCCTCTTGTTGTTGTTGGTGTGTTTATTGTGGGCCTTGGCACAGCCCTTCCGGAAACATATTTTGCGGTTGCATCCGCGCGGAGAGGAAACGGCTGGATGGTAGTGGGAAACTTGCTTGGTTCTACGGTATTCACCGCCAGTTTTGTTTTAGGGGTCGTTGCACTTATTCATCCCATTGTCATTACAAATTTTTCGCCTTACATAATAGCGCGTATATTTTTAATTATGTCTGCTATTGCATTTCTTCACTTTTCACGAACAGGCCGCGTTATTACCTCTCGAGAAGCATTATTTCTTCTCATGCTTTATGTTTTGTTTGTGATAACGCAATTGGTAGTTGGATGAGTTTGTCCCCATGTTTTTCTGTCGTTTGGCATATGTTTAATTGTATGTATGCGGTAAAATGAAAGTGAGGTATATGATGCTGATGTTGTAATAAATCCACAACGGGGGTTTTATGGATTTGGAAGAACCTAGTGGTAGTGATGAGTTCAGGCCCTTTACATGGGAATACCCATCCGCATATTGGGATGCTCCGGACTTACGGAAACGTCTTCGGTCGTGTCAACTTTTGAACGATGAGAAGAAGCCATTTAATTCTCGAGGGCTTTTCGTAAGGCGCCCATGGTGGCGTAAGAAATATTATCTTATGGTAAGATTGATTAAAGTTTTACCAAACTATATCATAGTAATAGTGGGAGTTTGTTTGTAAGCAATATGCGATTATAAAGAGGAAATAGATCCTCTTTTTTCTTTGAGAAAGACTGGCATATTGACAAATTTATATTATTAATGTACAATCCCCCTAAATTTAGGCCATTTACGGGAGGTAATATGGAAGAAGAATACGAATATGCAACCGCATTAAATGAAGATGGTTTTTACCCCGTATATGCACTATACAGGGTAAAAGGTGAATACAGACTTTTATGGGCCATTCTTGCGGAAGCCATTGCATGCTTGTTCGATAAAAATCATCCTGATGCCTCTTCGGAGGCAAGGGAGTGGATAAATAGTGAAGAAGATTTGTGGTTGGGTAGTTTTAATAATATTTGTGAAATTTTCGGTATCAATCAGTCGTATTTAAGGAAAAACCTTTTGCAGGGGCAGGAGGATGCAGTGGTGTCTTATATTAGCTCAAGAAAGAAGCTTTTTACCACTTAAGACGGGGGAGTTGACGTACCTGCTTTTTTCGAGAAAAAAGCAGGTTTTTCTTTGAAAGTGGAATTAAGAAGTTATGTGGATAACATCTTCTTGACTTTATTATAAAAATCTGGTAACCTCTATATACAAGTTCGAAGGTGTGGATAACTCGTTTTTAATACTATTGCCACCTCGAAAAAACCACGGTATTATTCACTTGCAAGCTTAAGCTACGTGGGAATCTCTTCAATAAAAAATTGAAACGACCAAGAACTCTGTCCATGAAGGGAGATAGGGTTTTTTGTCGCTTTTCTCTGTTTTATATTGACCTACAACTACTTTCATGTATGCCTATGAAAGAGGTGTAGTTTGCCCCACAGCATATAATTCATATGGAGAAGAAATTTTTTTCACGGTACAAAGAGCCTCTTATGCCGCTCCCTGAACTTGTGGAAGCGCAGGTAACTTCTTTTAATTGGTTACTTACAGCAGGGCTTACAGGAGTATTTGAGGATTTTTTCCCGGTAGAGGATTATGCCGGGAATCTTAAGCTTGATTTTGTCGATTTTGCGATAGAAGACATGAAGCATGACGAATATTATGCCCGTGAGCATAATCTTTCGTATGAAGCACCGCTTCGATTGCGCGTAAGTCTTACAAATAAAAAAACAGGAGAAGTAAAGGAACAAGAGGTATTCTTGGGAGATTTTCCGCTTATGACAAAGCGGGGAACATTTGTTATTAACGGTGTTGAGCGTGTTATTGTTTCTCAACTTGCCCGTTCTTTCGGTGTGTATTTTACGGAGTACTTTCTTCGCGGTAAAAAATATTTTGGAGCGAAAATTGTTCCGTCTCGCGGAGCATGGCTTGAGTTTGAAACCGATGCAGACGGAGCGCTTTATGTAAAAATTGACCGTAAGCGCCGTATTGCGGCAACAGCCCTTTTGCGTATTTTGGGCGTTGAGAAGAATGATGCCATAAAGAAAGCATTTGCAAAGGTGGATACGGGTGAAATCTCGTATATAGATCGTACGCTTGAGAAGGATACTACTACAAGCGCTGATGAAGCTTATGTTGAGCTTTATAAGCGTATTCGTCCGGGAGATTTGGCAACGGTGGATAATGCTCGTGAATTGCTGGAAAACATGTTTGGTTCCGATAGATACGACCTCTCACATGTAGGGCGGCATAAGTTTAATCAGCGATTGCAGATAGAAAAGAAAGATAAGGATGCAAAACGTACCCTTGACGGTGAGGATATTATCGGTGTTCTTTCTGAAATTATCCGACTGGATCAAAATCCGCATCTTTCGGCTGATGATATCGATCACCTGGGAAATCGTCGGGTGCGCGGTGTAGGAGAGATGTTGCAGAATCGGTTGCGTATCGGGCTTGCGCGCATGGAGCGTATTATCAAAGACAGAATGTCCACTCTCGATGTGGCTACCATTACGCCAATGCAGCTTATCAATGCGCGTCCTTTTATGGCGGCAGTGAAAGAGTTTTTTACGACAAACCAGTTGTCACAGTTTATGGATCAGACGAATATTTTAGCGGAGTTGGAGCATAAACGTCGTGTTTCCGCATTGGGCCCGGGAGGACTTACTCGTGAGCGAGCCGGATTTGAAGTACGCGATGTGCACCCGTCGCACTATGGACGTATTTGCCCCATTCAAACGCCGGAAGGACCGAATATCGGACTTGTTGGTCATTTGGCAAGTTATGCGCGCATCAATGATTTTGGTATTATCGAAACGCCGTATCAGAAGGTAAAGAAAGGCGTTATAACGCATGAAATTCAGTATATGACGGCATTTGAAGAAGCGCGGTACAATATTGCTCATGCGGGAACGCCTTTTGAGAAGAATGGCGCCATTACTTCAGAGATAGTAGAGGCACGCGTACAGGGACAGCCGGGTGTTATTGATCGTGAGAGCGTGGATTATATTGACGTTTCTCCGCAACAGGCTATCAGTATTGCAACCAGTCTTATTCCATTTCTGGAGCATGATGATGCAAACCGTGCTTTGATGGGTTCAAATATGCAGCGTCAAGCGGTACCGAATGTGTTTCCACAGGCACCCATAGTGGGAACCGGTGTGGAAGAACGTGTAGCGCGCGACTCCGGACAGGTGGTAATTGCGGAAGAGGCGGGAACCGTTATGGCAGTAGACGCAAAACGTATTGTCATTAAAGAAGCAAAACGCGAAAAAGAATACAATCTTATTAATTTTCTTCGCTCAAATAATGCAACAACATTGCATCATCGTCCCATTGTACACATGGGAGATGCTATCGCGAAAGGGCAGATTATTGCAGATAATATGTCCACCGAAAATGGGGAATTGGCTTTGGGACAGAATATCCTGGTGTCATTTCTCTCATGGGGCGGATCAAATTATGAGGATGCTATTATTATTTCCGAACGACTTGTACAAAGAGACGTATTCAGCTCGGTACATATTGAAGATTTTACGGTAAATGTGCGCGACACTAAATTAGGACCGGAGGTAACAACGCATGATATTCCAAATGTGGGAGAGGAGAAGTTAAAAGATCTTGATGAAGACGGTATTGTGCGTATTGGTGCGGAAGTTCGGCCGGGGGACATTTTGGTGGGAAAAATTTCACCGAAGGGAGAATCGGATTTGACGCCGGAAGAACGCTTGCTTCGCGCTATTTTTGGTGAAAAAGCACGTGACGTAAAAGATACGTCGCTCCGTATGTCTAATGGAAAGCGGGGGCGTATTGTCGGCGTTAAGGTATTTTCACGCGAACAGGGAGATCGTTTGGAGTCAGGTGTTATTAAAAGCGTTCGCATAGAAGTGGCACAGCTTCGCAAGGTATCGGTAGGAGATAAACTCGCGGGACGTCACGGAAACAAAGGAGTTATTTCTAAAATTTTAGCGGTAGAAGACATGCCTCACTTGGCTGATGGTACGCCGGTGGATATTATCTTAAATCCGCTGGGAGTGGCGTCTCGTATGAATATCGGGCAGATTTTAGAGACTCATTTGGGGTGGGCGGCTCATAAGCTGGGATACCATGCGCGTACGCCGGCATTGCTGGGAACACTTGATGAGGAAATTCACGAAGAGCTTGAACGCGCCGGTTTGCCGCGCGACGGAAAGGTGGATATATATGACGGACGTACGGGTGAAAAGATTGATCAGAAAGTGACTGTCGGCATGGTATATATGCTCAAGCTTATTCATATGGTGGAAGATAAAATTCACATGCGTTCCATTGGTCCGTATTCTCTTATTACGCAACAGCCGCTTGGTGGCAAGGCGCAGGGAGGCGGTCAGCGGTTTGGGGAAATGGAGGTATGGGCATTGGAAGGATATGGTGCGGCACATACATTACAGGAAATGCTCACGATTAAGTCCGATGATGTTACCGGACGTGTTTCCACCTATGACGCCATTGTACGAGGCGAGTCGTATAAGACGCCAAATATTCCGGCGTCCTTCCATGTATTGGTAAATGAACTCAAAGGTCTTGCATTAGATGTCGATCTTGTTTCCGACGATAAATAATAAGAGAACATAATTATTATGATGGATAACGAATTACATACGGAATATCAAGATTTTGACGGTATTGTTCTTCGTCTTGCGTCTCCGGAAAAAATCATGGAGTGGTCGCACGGAGAAGTTACAAAACCCGAAACCATTAATTATCGTACCCAGCGACCGGAACGTGATGGGCTTTTTTGTGAGCGTATTTTCGGTCCCGATAAGGATTATGAGTGTTATTGCGGAAAATATCGTCGCGTGCGGTACAAGGGTATTGTGTGTGATAAATGCGGCGTGGAGGTAACACGTTCTATTGTGCGTCGCGAGCGTATGGGGCATGTTACATTAGCGGCTCCGGTTTCTCATATTTGGTTTTTGCGTGGCGTGCCGTCAAAAATGAGCCTGCTTCTTGATGTTACCGTAACGGATCTTGAAAAAGTAATTTACTTTGCCGGATATATCATTGATTTTGTAAATGAAAAGAGACGCACGGAAGTGCTTTTGGAAATAGATAAAGAATACAAAACAAAACTCAAGGCGGGAGATACCGATAAAGAGGCGTTGAAAGAGGCGGCCGATCAGGCAAAATCTGAAGTAAAGAGTTTGCGTTTGTATCAGGTGCTTTCGGAAGTGGAATATTATCGCTTAAGTATGCGTTTTGCAGATTTATTTACGGCAGATATCGGCGCCGAGGCGCTTCGTAAGATTTGTACGGGTCTTGATCTTGAAGTTATAGAGGAAAATCTCTCGAAAATAGCTGATGGAACCACTCAACCCCTTGCACGAAAAAAGGTGCTTAAGCGCTTACAACTTGTTCGGTCAATAAAAAATGCGCGTATTCGTCCTGAATGGATGTTTCTTACCGTTATCCCCATAATACCACCGGCATTAAGGCCTATGGTGGCTCTTGAAGGAGGACGACATGCAACCAGTGATGTGAATGATTTGTATCGTCGTGTTATTAACCGCAACAATCGGTTAAAACGCCTCTATGATTTAAAAGCACCGGAGGTTATTTGTCGCAACGAAAAGCGTATGTTGCAGGAAGCGGTTGATGCTCTTATCGATAATTCCATTCGCCGGGGACAGGCCGCGGTTACATCGCAGGCACAGAAGCGCCCGCTTCGTTCGCTTGCGGATATGCTGAAAGGAAAACAGGGGCGATTTCGCCAAAACTTATTGGGTAAGCGTGTTGATTATTCCGGCCGTTCGGTAATTGTAGTGGGTCCCGAACTTAAACTGCATCAGTGTGGGCTTCCTAAGCATATGGCTCTTGAATTGTTTCGACCATTTGTTATCCGTAAACTTATTGAACAAGGATTTGCTTATAATATTCGGGGTGCTGGACGTCTTATCGAAGAAGCAACGCCGGATGTATGGGCAATTTTGGAAGATGTCATTAAGGGAAAATATGTACTTCTTAATCGGGCGCCTACTTTGCACCGCTTAGGTATTCAAGCGTTTCAGCCAATGCTTATAGAAGGAAATGCTATGCGTTTGCATCCTTTAGTGTGTGAGGCGTTTAACGCAGATTTCGACGGAGATCAAATGGCGGTTCATGTGCCTCTTACCGATGAAGCGCAATATGAAGCACGTGAAATTATGGCGGCCGATAAAAACTTGCTAAAGCCCGGAAGCGGAGAATCAATCGTGCGTCCCCAGCAGGATATGATTATCGGGTGTTATTGGCTTACACAAATGAATGAGGGTGAAAAAGGAGAGGGTATGATTTTTGCAACGCGCGATGAGGCGATAAATGCTTATGAAGCCGGCGTTGTTACACTTCAGGCAAAAATACAGGTACGCCTTTCAGATGCACCGGAGCGCACGGAAACAACAATAGGACGCATTATTTTTAGTGATGTTCTTCCCGAAGGTGTCGCGTTTATCAACGAACAACAGACAAAGAAAAGCCTAAGTGCCCTTACGGGACGCATTATTCGTACGCTTGGCAGTGCCGCCACAGCTCCTTTCGTTGACCGCATTAAAGTTCTTGGCTTTAAGTACGCCACACGTTCAGGTATTAGCTGGGGTATTGATGATATTCCCGTACTTACACGAAAGGGGGCAATTATCGAAGAAGCACTCGAGGCGGCAAAAGTGGTGCGGGATCAGTTCGATCGCGGTCTTCTTACCGATAAAGAGCGCTACAATAAGATAGTTGAAATCTGGAATTCAAAAGTAAAGCCAAAAATTGATGCCGAGGTTCGCGCATCATTGGATAAAAAAGGATCGGTATTTACCATGGTTAATTCGGCAGCGCGCGGATCATGGGTGCAGGTAAACCAGATGGCGGGCATGAAGGGAATGGTGGTAAATCCGTCCGGACGCATTATTGAGCTTCCTATTATTTCAAGTTATAAGGATGGGCTTAATGTGTTGGAGTACTTTATTTCTACACATGGTGCCCGAAAAGGTACGGCAGACACCGCTCTTAAAACAGCCGCCGCGGGATATCTTACGCGCCGTCTTGTAGATGTTGCACAGGATTTGGTGGTTGTGGAAGATGATTGTAAGGACAGTGACGGAATTATTGTCTATCGCCGTGATTCAGAGGCGGTAAACAAGAGTTTTTCAACGCGGCTTTTTGGACGCACGATGATTGCCGATGTTATTCATCCGGAAACAAAGGAAAAGATCGCTAAAAAAGGAGAACTTGTTTCTATTGAAGTCGCGGAAGCTATTGATGCCGCCGGTCTTAAGGAGATACACATGCGCTCGCCTGTCAGTTGTAAAACGCGCCGAGGTGTTTGCAGTACCTGCTACGGATATGATTTGGGCGCTAATAAGATAGTGGTAAAAGGGGAGGCGGTTGGTATTGTAGCGGCGCAGGCAATTGGAGAGCCGGGAACACAGCTTACTATGCGTACGTTCCATATCGGGGGTGTTGCCGGAGGTGGAGACATTACTATGGGTCTTCCTCGTGTGGAGGAGGTGTTTGAAATTCGCACACCGAAAGCAAAAGCGATTATCTCGGAAGTTACCGGTAGCGTACTTGAAATTATAGAAGAAGGACGTGATCGCATAGTACGTATACTTCCGGATGACGACGACGATACGAAGCGTGATACGCGAGAATACACAATACCGTTTGGAAAAGGAGTACTTGTGAAAGTAAATGATGCCGTGCAAAGGGGACAAGCAATTTCCGACGGCGTGGTGGATACGAAGGAACTTTTCAAGGTTGCGGGTATTGCCGAAGCCCAGAATTATATCATCAGAGAAATTGGAAAAATTTATGCCTTGCAGGGGTCTCCTATTAGTGAGAAGCATATTGAGGTTATGGTGCGTCAAATGTTCTCACGCGTGCGTATTAAAGAAGTGGGAGATACGACATTTAGTGAAGACGCTATCGTGGAGCGTGATCAGTGGCTTGAAGAAAATGATCGCGTAAAAGCGGAGGGTAAGGCTCCCGCAAAGGCGGCACGTCTCCTTATGGGTATTTCAAAGACAGCGCTTACCATTTCAAGTTTTCTTTCAGCCGCTTCATTCCAGGAAACAACACGCGTTCTCATTAATGCCGCCATCGAAGGACAAAGAGATAATCTTCGTGGACTTAAGGAAAACGTTATCATTGGCCGTTTGATTCCTGCCGGAACGGGATTTCGCAAGGATGTTCCAAAAGAACATGTTTCTCGAAGGGAAGAGAAGCAAGGAGAAAAGATGGAAAAAGTAATCGAGCAGAAAATAATTGTTTAAAACAGAGATATAATAAAAAGCCCGGGAGTGTATACCGG
The DNA here is from genome assembly GCA_002793915.1 of Candidatus Ryanbacteria bacterium CG10_big_fil_rev_8_21_14_0_10_43_42. Classification (NCBI taxonomy): domain Bacteria; phylum Candidatus Ryaniibacteriota; species Candidatus Ryanbacteria bacterium CG10_big_fil_rev_8_21_14_0_10_43_42. The sequence continues at coordinate 83,687 of PFEF01000006.1, forward strand.
GCTTTTTATTTTTATGTGTATGGTTATACAATAGTGAGAGGAGGTATGTTTATGAGTGCACATGTTATTTTTTTGAAAAAAGAACGCCGAAAGCGGAATATAAGAGAGATGGAAAGGTATGTGCCGATATGGATTTTGGCGATTGCGCTTGAATTTGCTCTTATCCTCATTCCCAGCTTTGCCATCATTTTTTCATGGACAATCCTTATTGTAGGGTTATGTTCAGGAAGTGTCTTTTTAATGCGGTATATATGGGTGTGTTGTAATAATAAAGGGTATTATGCACGCTCTCCCCACACAGGGTGAATGTTCGGAAGCTTCCCTTCCGATTTTTTGTTTGTGGGTGAGTATTTTTGTATAATAGATGGATATGGCAAAAACAAAAAATGGTAAGAAAAAATCGCGGAAAGAGAGCGAAGAAGAATTCGAAGAAGATCGCCGCCGATGGCATGATGATTTGCGCCCTGATACAAAAAAATCGGTCTGGGCGGTTCTTTCCTTTTCCGTTATGGGGCTTTTGACGCTTGCATGGTTTGGAAAGGCCGGTGCTATCGGATCGGTTATCTTTTCAGTGCTTACATTATTATTCGGAAAAGCATTTTTTTTGGTTCCCCTAGCATTCTTTTTTGTGGGACTTTCTCTTGTTCTTGGTATGCGCGAGCGTATTTTTGCCGGTACATTTTTTGGAGGTTTTTTATTTTTGGTAAGCATGCTTGGTATCGTTGACATTCTTATCGAGCCGCGGACGGCAGGATATGTAGGATTTGGTATTGCTTATTTCCCCCTTCAATTATTTGATGTTGTGGCAAGTGTTCTTATTTTTGGGACATTCTTAATAATTTCATTTCTTCTCATGTTTAATTTCTCGTTCATTCCGCGAGCAAAAGAAGCTATTGAAGATATGATGGATGGTAACGAAGAAGATACTGCCGGAACAACGATCGACGAAAAAGAAAAACAGGGTATGTTTGCTCATATAAAAACGATGGTTGGCATGAAAAATGAAGGAGAAGAAAGGGGTGCTGAAGAGGAGAATGAAAATAATTTTTCGGCGGAGGAAGATAAAAATAGTATGGAATCCGTTACGGAGCCAAGTACGAATGATGCTCCCTTGGAAGGGAAACGTATGGTTTCTTCCCGTAATGTTCCGTCCACTTATGTGCCGCCGCCGCTCTCAATTTTAGAGGGGGATAGAGGGAAGCCGTCATCGGGAGATATTCGGGCAAATGCAAATATTATTCAGCGAACACTTCAGAATTTCGGTATTGATGTAGACATGGGGGAAATTAGCGTAGGTCCGTCCATTACTCAATATACGCTAAAGCCGGCAGAGGGCGTTAAGCTGTCTCGTATCACAAATTTGGCAAGTAACCTGGGTCTTGCATTAGCGGCTCATCCGCTTCGTATTGAGGCACCCATTCCCGGGCGGGCGCTTGTGGGCATTGAGGTGCCAAATAAATCAATTGCATTTGTGGGGTTAAAAAATCTCCTCACCGAATTTAAAGAACGTAAAGCCGAAAGTGTTTTAGGGTTCGCGTTGGGTCGTGATGTTACCGGACAGCCCGTATTCGTGGATCTTGCGCGTGCTCCTCATATGTTGGTGGCAGGATCAACCGGTTCCGGAAAATCAGTCAGTATTCATGCGCTTATTTTGGGATTGTTATTTACAAAGCCGCCTGAACAGTTGCGTTTTTTAATGATTGATCCAAAACGTGTTGAGCTTTCTTATTATAACGGCATCCCTCATCTTATAACGCCGGTAGTGGTAGAAGCCAAAAAAGCTATTCAAGCCCTTAAATGGGCGGTAAAAGAAATGGAACGGCGGTATGAGCAATTGCAGGCGGCGGGGGCTCGCGATATTATATCATACAACAACGATGACACTAACGAGGATATGATGCCATATCTGGTGATTGTTGTGGATGAACTTGCCGATTTAATGACATCATATCCTCGTGAGGTGGAAGCATCTATCGTACGCATTGCCCAAATGGCGCGCGCCGTCGGTATTCATTTAGTGGTGTCTACACAAAGACCATCCGTAGAGGTTATTACCGGACTCATTAAGGCAAATATTACAACGCGTATGGCTCTTCAGGTGGCGTCTCAGATTGATTCCCGTACCATTCTTGACATGGCGGGGGCGGAAAAATTGCTCGGAAAGGGAGATATGTTGTATTTATCGGGTGATACGTCAAAACCGGGGCGTGTACAGGGAGTATTCGTATCGGAGCAGGAAGTGAAACGAGCAACGGCATATTTAAAAAATATCAAAGAAGAATCCGATAAGGATTTCGAAGAAGATATTTTTACGGTTGAACAGGGTAGTGGTCTAGGAAGGGAGAATGGCGAAGAGGATGATGAATTATATGAGGATGCGCGAATTCTTGTTATAGAATCCGGCAAAGCGTCCACATCATTTCTTCAGCGCCGGCTTCGATTAGGGTATGCGCGTGCCGCACGATTAGTTGATATGCTAGAGGAGCGTGGTGTGGTGGGTCCCGGAGATGGTGCGAAGCCGCGGGATGTTCTGGTGCGCCGGGATGAAGACGACGGATTCGGTCGTGATGAGAAAGATGCTGTTTCGGAAGACGAATAATAGTTATGATTACCTTACCCGATACCGCGTATGTGCGAGAAATAAAGCGTCTTCAAAACCGGCGAGGTGTTCGTATGGTACTCATTGGGTTTGTATTTGTTCTTGCTGTTATATATATGGTTTTTCAAACACGGGATTGGGTTTTGCGTCCGGATCTTTATCTTGATAGTCCGAGAGACGGAGAGACATTCTCTGAAACGCAGATTACGGTATCCGGAAGAGTTACCCCCGGTGTACAGTTGACCATAAACGGCCTTGAAGCGTATAGTGACGAGACAGGACTTTATGCGACGGATCTATTATTACCGGCAGGAGTACATACTATAGAGGTTGTAGCGCGAAATAGATTTGGACGAACGCGGTCTATTATGCGTCAGATCGTTATCACCGCTCCCGTATTATAAGTATAAAGATATAAACTATGCCGAAAAAAGCCGCAAAAACATCCATCAGCCAGCGAAATAAAGAGAGAGAAATGGCGGGGGGAAAGAAGGGGGGACTTATCGAAGACGTGGTAAAAGATATTCAGGCGCGTTATGGAGAGGGAGCAATTATGCGTTTGGGAGGTGTTCAAAAAGTCGATGTGGAAGTGGTTCCCACTGGGTCATTGGCACTCGATGCCTCACTTGGTGTAGGCGGTATTCCTAAAGGACGTATTGTAGAAATTTACGGACCGGAGTCTTCCGGAAAAACAACGTTAACATTGCATATTGTTGCTAATGCGCAAAAAAGAGGAGGTACGTGTGCATTTATAGATGCTGAACATGCATTGGATCCGGAGTACGCACGCCGTATTGGTGTTCAGATTAATGATCTGTTAATTTCCCAGCCGGATTCCGGCGAGCAGGCTCTCGAAATTGTAGAGAGTTTGGTGCGCACGGGCGGTATGGATATTATAGTAATCGATTCCGTTGCCGCCCTAACGCCACGCGCCGAAATAGAAGGAGACATGGGACAGCAACATGTTGGCCTGCAGGCACGGCTCATGTCGCATGCGCTTCGAAAACTCACATCTATTGTCGCCAAAACACATACAACTATTATATTTACCAACCAGATTCGTATGCAAATAGGTATGATGTACGGAAACCCGGAAACCACTCCCGGTGGAAAAGCACTTAAGTTTTATGCATCTGTTCGTATTGAAATTCGTCGGGCGGCAAAAATTCAGAAAGGAGACGATGTGGTGGGGAGTCGCACGAAAGCAAAAATTGTAAAAAATAAGGTAGCGGCACCCTTTAAAACGGCCGAGTTCGATATTATGTACAACGAAGGTATTTCTCGTGAAGGTGATATAATTAATTTGGGAGAAAAGTACGGATTTGTTAAAAAAGCAGGCGCTTCCTATTCGTATGGGGAAATTAAGATTGGGGTTGGTATGGATAAGGCAAAGCAATTTCTTAAGGATAACCCTGAAATTACTAATGAAATTGAGAAAAAGATACAGCAAACAATGCAGGATAATAAGGTGGTATAGTAACTACGAAGAATAAAGATATGGCAACATAAAAACTCGCTAGAGCGAGTTTTTATGTTTGGTTACAACAAGTTATATGTATTACCGCAATGTAAACGGCAAAAGAGCCAGATGACGTGCATGCTTAATGGCTTTTGTGAGCTGTCGTTGGCACGAAGCACATGTTCCGGTGCGCTTTCCGGAAAGAATACGTGCTTGCGTGGTAATAAACTTCCGAAGTAGGTCGGAATTTTTATAGTCAATTATCTTTATATTATTTACACAAAAGTGACACTGTTTCATTTTTTCGATACTTATTGCTAAATAGTTGTGGGAAGCTTGAAATGGATTTAATTCGAAGCGTGCCGTGAAGCGTGAGTGAGCCGTATTGAACATACGGAGAACGAGTATTGGAACAAGTAACGAAGAAGTAAGTTCATTTCGGGCTTCCTCTTGCTATTGTCGATGACTAAAATGGGATTTCGTTGGGGTCTATATCATCCTCTGCCGGATATTCCACTGTCGCCACGTTTTCCTCCTCTGTTGGTTGTTGGTCTGCGGGTCGAGAAGCTGTATGTGCGGCAGTACCTCCACCGCTACGCGGTCCCATCTGCATGTTTTCCGCAACAATTTCGGTGCGATATCGTTTACTACCATCTTGTCCGTCCCATGATCGTGTCTGCAGGCGTCCTTCAATACATACAATCTGACCTTTTTTTAAGTATTGTCCGGCAACTTCCGCCTGTCGTCCGAAAAGAACAATATTATGAAATTCTGTTTGCTCTTGCTTCTGTCCCTGGCGGTCATTCCATCGCCGATTGGTGGCAATGCCGAGAGTTGCAAGTGTTTGTCCGGATGGGAGTGCTTTTATTTCCGGATCCCTTGTAATATTTCCAACAATAATTACTTTGTTTACATTCATTATCTCATGGGTAGCGTAATGGGAAAGTTTATGTATGCCCATTATCCGCTACGTACTAACTGCCTAATATTTCATCAAGTTTTTTGTCAATTTCTTCTTCGGATACCTTTTCCTCTTCAGGACGGACGTCTTCATGTGTTGTGGGAGAAGGTGCAGGCGATGTTACGGGAGGTTTTTCGAGGACATTGTTTGCAGTGGTAGACTTTTGTTTTGTCGGACGAGATTGAATAATAGAACGTTCCGGTTCTTGCTCCCAGGCAAGAGTCAAATGCCGTATAATGGCCGTATGGGCTTCCACATCCTTATTAATAGCCGAAAGGGCTTCAGGAGCCACCATAAACTGAAGAGCACCAAAATATGCTTGGGTGAATTTTTGGATAGGATAGGCGAGAGGGCGTAATTTAGCATCCGTCGTACGATCAGGCATGCCACCGTTTTTTTCTACGTAGGAACGAATTTCACCCAAAACTTCCGCCGCTTTCTCGGCGGGGAGGTCAGGCTTTATAAGGAAGCCGATTTCGTAGAGTTGTGGGTCGCGTGTCATATGTAGAAAGTATTGTACTATAAAGCTTTTCTAACTGCAAGGGTTGACTTTTATTAATAAGTAGTTTATAAAAATAACAATAAAACATGGGCTTAAATTTCATTTTTTGGTATAAAAAACCGCTTATAAGAGCGGTTACCATTTTTTGAAGTATTCCTGATATTCGGTTGAGAGCTTAGGATTTTCTCCCGCCCATGCCAGGCATAATTTTACGGCGGGGGTGAGGTCGTTATTACCGCGAAAAACGGATAATACATCTCTGCTATTCTGGTAGTGGGTCAGGATTTCGCTATATATGCATCCGGGCAAAGAAGAATATAATACATTGAAATATACGTGTTTGTCGCTCCCTTTTTGTAAGCGGCATACGGTGGACGTTATTATATCTGTATACTCATAGGTTTCAGATATTGTTACACCGGGCGGAATGGATGAGCATATCCTTTCAGTATGTATTCCCGGATTTGTCATTTTTTCTAAAAAAAGTAACTCGGCAATAATAAGTAATACAACTGATCCGGCGAGAAACAAAAGCAATCGCATCATTATACTACCCTCCTTTTTATAAAGATATTAGTCTGCAGGCTCAACGTCAAGGAACATATATTTTATATTTTAAATTCTATTACGTCTCCATCTTGAACGATATAATCCTTTCCCTTCGTCTGGAGTGTGCCTAATTCCCGCGCTTTTGCGTATGAGCCGGCAGACAGGAGGTTTTCGTACGATATAACATCTGCGCGAATAAACTTTTCTTCAAAGTCAGAGTGAATGGCGCGTCCGGCGCGCGGCGCGGTAGCATTTTTTGGAATGGCCCATGCGCGAGTTTCTGCTTCACCTGTTGTGAGAAAGGTAATAAGACCGACAACTTCATATGCTTTTTTTATAAGAGCGTCAATACCGGACATGGATTTAAGATCACCGGCATCGTCTCCCAGCTGGCTTATCTCTTCCTCCATTTTTATATTAAGAGAAAGGGAGGGCAGATCTTTTACGGCAGGCGCTTCGGTATCTTCACCATTAAAGAGGAAGATAAAGGGTTTTACCGTAAGGAGATGAAGCTCTTGAAGTATTTCTTTCCCTTCATCAGTTTTTGGCGCATATATATTAGCAAGATGTCCTTCTGATAAGAGTGTTTGCAGTTCCTTCAGGGTTTCTAATTTTTTTATCGCCGTTTTATTGCCCGTTCTTGTTTCTTTCTCTATGCGCGGAATGGCGCGTTCCACGGTACCGAGATCCGCCAAGATAAGCTCGGTATTTATCGTTTCCATATCATCCTTCGGATTAATCGTTCCGGAAACGTGATGAATATCTTTGTTTTCGAATGCGCGCACCACTTCCACGATGGCGTCCACTTCGCGAATATGAGAAAGAAATTTGTTTCCGAGACCTTCTCCGGCGCTGGCACCTTTTACGAGACCGGCAATATCAACAAATTCAATGCTTGCCGGAATTATTTTTTTTGAATGGGAAAGATCGGCAAGGGGATGTAAGCGTTCATCCGGCACGGCAACAACACCGACATTTGGGTCGATGGTGGCAAAAGGATAATTTGAAGTATCCACCTGTTTTTTTGTAAGGGCGGAGAAAAGAGTAGATTTTCCCACATTAGGGAGCCCCACGATACCGATTTTCATAAAGAGAAAATTGTTATATATACGTATTTGATAGTATACGATATATTAAATGAATGGTATAGTATACCTACTTTTAGTC
>PFEF01000006.1:90933-206928 GCA_002793915.1 Candidatus Ryanbacteria bacterium CG10_big_fil_rev_8_21_14_0_10_43_42
CGGAAATCGGTACCGGGTACGGTTTCTAAACACAATCCGCTATGGTAGCCACTACTTAGTATATAAGATATATCATTTTTTAGATTAGACAAATATATCTACGGCGTATGAAAAATAAACAAGCCAACAACCAAATCATTATTTACGAGGGCGACAAGGGTCAGCCAAAGCTTGAGGTGCGGATTAAAGACGAAACTGTTTGGCTAACGCAGACACAATTGGTTGAGCTTTTTCAATCCAGTAAAGCCAATATCAGCGAGCATATTAAAAATATCTATCTAGAAAAAGAATTGACCCCGGAATCAACTGTTCGGAAATTCCGAACAGTTCAAAAAGAGGGTGACAGGGAGGTTTCCAGGGATATTGAGCATTATAATCTTGATCTGATTATTTCCCTTGGCTACCGCGTAAAATCGCACATTGCCACCCAATTTCGTATTTGGGCGACCACGCGACTCCGTGAATACCTTGTTCAAGGATTCACTATGAATGATGAATTTTTGAAAAATAATGGTGGCGGAATCTATTGGAAAAAACTTTTAGCACGTATTCGTGATATTCGCTCCAGTGAAAAAATCTTGTATCGACAAGTTCTTGACCTTTATGCCACGAGTGTGGATTACGACCCTAAATCTCTGCAATCAATCAAGTTTTTTAAAATTGTGCAAAATAAATTGCATTACGCGACACATAAACAAACAGCGGCGGAAGTTATTTACAATCGCGCCGACAGTAAGAAAAAATTTATGGGTTTGACGGTTTTTACGGGTGATTTGCCTGTGTTGGAGGAAGTGCGCATAGCGAAAAATTATTTGACTGCCGAAGAACTGGAAAAATTGAATAGACTTGTTTCAGCATATTTTGAATTAGCAGAATTGCGCGCTATAAAGCAACAAACAATGAGTATGGCGGATCATATCAAAGCTCTTGATAGCTTATTGGATGATTATGGCGAGGGAGTTTTGCGTGATCAGGGCAAGGTAAGCCATGAGAAGGCAATAAAAAAAGCCGAATCGGAGTATAGAAAATATCAAAGGGAAACATTGAGCAATGCGGAAAAAGATTACTTGGAGAGTATTAAAGCTGTGGAGCATAATGCGAAAAAGAACATCTCACCATTGAAGAAAAAATAACATGGCATTACATAAAAATTTTCCAAAATCACCGCACGTAATACTTGATCCGAAAATCAGGTGGTTTCGGTGTGGACGCACCACTGGTTCTATAAGGGCATAGCATCTATTGGCACCCGTGTAGAAGTTGTGGCTAGGGATTGTGGCGACCAACTTCTTACCATTGTATCCTTGAATCATCGCATTCTACCTTTGTTATAAGATGAGTAAATTACTCCCTTGTCTTGCTGGCATGGGAGTTTTCTTTTGCAATCTGTACAATCATATCCATGTTTTTTTCAATAACATCCTTTTGTTCCGCGAGGTAGAAAGGTGGGAGCGCGTTAAGCGGATGCCATGCGATCTCATCTTTCTCATTGTGTTCAGTAATACGATGTTTTTCTTCTCGAGTTGGTGTCATGAGAAAGTAATGAATTGTCTTATCTTCACCTGTTTTTTCTACATGGCGCGTGTATGTTCCAAGCGGACGAATAATCTTTATATGTTGTAATCCGGCTTCTTCTCGGACCTCCCGCAAAGCGGCGTCTTCAATGGTTTCTCCGTTTTCTCTATGACCTTTGGGTAACACCCAGTCGGAATAGGCACGATCCCGTATAAGGAGGATATTGGGCTTATCGGCAATCATTTTTACAATTACTCCTCCGGCAGATATTGATTGTTTGGAATCCATATAGTTAATACTGTCAGTATTTATATTGGTCGTTGTTTAAGAGGGGGGTAGCTCTATTTCAAATGAAAAGGGAATAAGTTTGCCGTCCGTATGTCGTATTGTGTTTAAACCATACCGATTTTCATAAAGAGAAAATTGTTATATATACGTATTTGATAGTATACGATATATTAAATGAATGGTATAGTATACCTACTTTTAGTCCTAATAATACGATAGGTACTGTTTGTTTGATCATGCAAATTAATTCATCCATATTTCGCGCATACGATATTCGGGGCCGGTATCCCGAAGAGTTGAACGAGCAAACGGCATATCGTATTGGACGCTCCTTCGCCTCATTCCTTAAGTCGGGTTCCGTGGGAAAAGATCATATTCGTGTTTTGGTTAATGGAGACGCACGTCCCAGTTCACCGTCTCTCACTAAAGAGATTATAAACGGACTTACTGATGAAGGATGTGATGTTCTCGACGCCGGTCTCTCGACAACCCCTATGCATTATTTTGCCGTTAATCATTTTGATGTAGATGGCGGTATTATGGTAACGGCATCTCATAACCCCTCGGAGTATAACGGATGCAAGCTGTCGCGCAGAGAATTAGTTTCTGTGGGAGGGGGTACGGGTATGGAAGAAATTCGCAATATGGTTGTGCGCGGCGTGTTTCCCTTACCCCAAAAAAAAGGACGCGTGCAGATCATATCTAATCTTAAAAAGGACTATATAGCATTTGTCAGGAGTAAATTTTCACCGAAGGATTGGCGGCCGCAGAAAATTGTTTTTGATACGGGTAACGGTATGGTCGGTCTCATCTTGAGGGATATGCTCGCGGGGACGGGGATTACTTATTCTATATTGTACGAAGATATAGATATGACTTACCCTAACCATACGGCGAATCCGTTGGATGAGCATACGCTTGATGATTTAAAACGCGCAGTAAAAGAAGAGCATGCCGATATGGGTGTGGCGTTTGATGGAGACGGGGACCGTATTGCGTTTATTACGGCAGAAGGTGATCGTGTACGCGGCGAGTATATGACAGCGCTTTTTGGTTTACATGCACTTTCTCGAGAAGCGGGCGTGGCGACGGTATATGATCTTCGTTCCAGTAAGGCGGTTTCCGAGGTTATAACCGAAGCGGGCGGCATGTCGGTACGAAGCAGGGTTGGACATACGTTTATAAAACGTGCCATGCATAAATATAAGGCAGTTGTCGGCGGAGAGGTTTCGGGACATTATTATTTTCAGGAAACGTTTTTTGCCGAGTCTAGTATGTACGCTCTTTTTTTATTAGTACAAATACTTTCGGAGAAAAACCAATCTCTTTCCGGTGTGGTGCGTCCTTTGGATCGTTATGCAACGACAGGGGAGTTAAATTTTTCTGTTACGAATGCCGATAGTATCATTGATGACTTGGCAGTATTATATAAAAATGAAAAAACGGATTATCTTGATGGTCTTACCGTAGAGGCGGACAATTTTTGGTTTAATATGCGGGTGTCAAACACGGAGGGAGTTCTTCGCCTTAATCTGGAAGCTAAGGATAAAAAAATCCTCCAGCAGGTACTGAAGGATATTAAAAGCGTGTTGAAAGTCGGGTAATTTTGCCGGTTGATATAATTTATATAAGACCGACTTTATCATATACTTCGCGTAAAGTTTTTCCGGCAACCGTTCGGGCCTTTTCCGTTCCTTTTTCAAGTATGGAATGTAGGGTGGTGGGGTCGGAAAGGAGTTCCGTTTGTTTTTCCCGCAGGGGAGCAAGGTACGAAACAAGAGTATCCCCAAGCGCTTCTTTGAATTCTTTATATCCTTTGCCGGAAAATTCTGCTTCTATGGTGGCGGTATCTTTTCCCGTACATAAACTATAGATAGCAATTAAGTTTGCGAGTCCGGGGCGCATTTGGGGATTAGATACTATATCACTACCGGAATCAGTAACGGCGGATTGTATTTTCTTCCGGATATTGTCCGGTTCATCAAATAGGCCAATGTAGGTATTAGAGCCATGCGACTTTGACATTTTTTTAGAAGGATCCTGAAGGGAGAGAATTTTACTCCTATCCGTGAGTACATGCGGTTCGGTAAGCGGGAACAGCTCTCCAAAACGGGTGTTGAAGCGCCGAGCCGTTTCTCGTGTCAGTTCAACGTGCTGTATCTGGTCTTTTCCAACGGGTACTGTATCCGCTTTGTAAATAAGAATATCAGCAGATTGTAAAACAGGATACATAAAAAGACCTGCAGTGGCTTCTTTTCCTTCTTCACGTTTTTCTTTATATACAACCATGCGTTCTAGGTCGCCCATCGCGGTTATGGTGGAAAATATCCACATAAGTTCCGCATGTTCCGGTACATGAGACTGTACAAATAAGGTAGAAGTATCCGGATCAATACCCATAGCGATAAGACTCGCTACGGTTTCGAGTGTATGACGGCGCAGTGTTTCCGGGTCTTGCGGTTCCGTGATGGCATGGAGGTCGGCAACCATAATATACGCATCATAATCTCTTTGCATATTCACCCATTGTTTTGTGGCGCCGAAATAGTTTCCAATATGGATTTCCCCGGATGGCTTGATGCCGCTTAAGAATGTCTTTTTCATATTCTAAATTTATGTGCCAAATATATTTACCCGTCTGCTAGACTTCGATAATAACAGGCAAGACCATCGGTCTTTTTTGTGTTTTGGTGAACAAAAATTGTCCGATGTTTTCTCGTACCTTATCCTTTACATATGCCAAATTGAGCGGATGCATTTTTTGAGTTCCTTCTTCAATGGTGCGACGAATACGCGTGCGTGTTTCGTAGAGAAGTTCTTTTGATTCCCGCAAATATACGAATCCGCGCGAGATAATATCGGGAGATCCTTTTACTTTTCCGGTTTCGGCATCTACGACGGCGATAATAACAAACATTCCATCTTCGGCAAGCATTTGCCTGTCGCGCAAAACAACTTCTTCCACGTTGCCAACACCAAGACCGTCTACGAATACGTAACTGGCGGGAATTTTTTCTCCCGTGGATTCCGCAACGCCGCCGGATATTTCGATGACCTGACCGTTGTCAGGATAGAAAATCCGTTTAGGGTCAAATCCCGCTTCTATGGCAATGCGCCCGTGAATTTTAAGAAAAGAATGATTACCTTCAATGGGGATTAAGTATTTCGGTTTTACCAGATTTATCATGAGCTTCAAATCTTCCTGTTTAGCATGTCCTCCCGCATGAATATCAAGCATTTTATAATTAATGACATCGGCGCCGTCACGATAAAGCTTGTCGGTAAGATATTGAACGGAACGTTCGTTGCCGGGAATAACCGAAGATGAAAACACAACCGTATCGGCGGGCTGAATACGTAAAAATCGATGTTCCTTATTAACGATACGCATAAGAACCGCATTTGATTCCCCCTGTGCGCCGGTTGCCAGAATGATAACTTTATGCGGTGGATAGTTTTTAATATCCTGCACGGGAATAATGGTATCACTTTTAAATTTCATATAACCGAGCTGGCGAGCAATTTCAACATTCGTTTTCATGCTTCTGCCTTCCACAACCACTTTTTTCTTGTGTCCTTCCGCCAGCTGAATAATTTGTTGGAGGCGTCCTAAGAGGGAAGCGAACGTACCGATAATAAGACGCCCTTTTGCACCGGCAATAATTTGTTCGAGCTCCACCTTAATTTCTTTTTCGCTGAACTGGTGTCCGGGTTCGCGGGCATTGGTACTGTCTGACATGAGAGCAAGAACATTTTGCTTGCCGAGAGCTTTTATTTTATCGATTTCCGTTTTGCCGGCAATGTCCGATTTAACATCAATTTTAAAATCTCCGGTGTGTACCACGATGCCCTCCGGCGTTTTAATGACGACACCGATAGATCCGGGAATGTTATGTGACACACCAAAGAAAGAGCATTCAAATACGCCCAGTTTTATTTTAGAATCGCTGGTTATTTCATGAGTATTAAGTTCCACCGATGTATCTTTATAATCGGTTTGGCGCTTCATAAAAATAGCAAGCGTAATATCGGTACCGTACATGGGGATGCCGCCTCCGAGTTCTTTCATGATATGCGGTATGCCGCCTATATGATCATAGTGTGAATGCGTTATGATAACGCCTCGAATGTTTTTCTTTTTGGGAAGAAGATAAGAAATGTTCGGGATAATGTAGTCAATGCCCGGCATATTCTCTTCCGGGAATTGTAGTCCCATATCGATAATAATGATGTCATTGCCATATTCAAGTACGGTCATATTGCGACCGACTTCTTCGCATCCTCCTACGGGGATAATGCGCAGTTTTGCTTTTCCTGGACGGATCGATTGTTTCTCCGCAGAGGGGGAAGATGACTTCTTTGCGTGAGAACGTGCCTTTGTGGGACGCCTTGCTGGTGCGGTGATAGTGCGCGTATGTGTTTTTGCGCTTGTCGTTTTTTTGTGTGATGGTGTCATAAATTTAATTAACAGTAATGTGAGTAGTTGGTAATAAGTGTTATACGATTAGTTTTTATTAAGTTTTTTTATTTTCAAATAGTTTTTGCATACGGTTTCTAAGGATAAAGAATTAAAAGTTAACGTATCTTCCGGATACTTTAATGTGTGCCGGAGAGAGGACTCGAACCTCCACGTCTTTCAACATACGCACCTGAAGCGTACGCGTCTACCAATTCCGCCACTCCGGCAATAAATAATTTTTAGCAGAGCTTTTATAGATTTCACCGCTTACTACATTCCGCTTGTTTGCCAGACATTCTTCGTTTTTATATACCATGTATGTATATCAGTGAATCTATCTGAAGGAAGAACGACATTTTTAATGGAGATATTGTGTACCGAGGAAGCGGGAACATATAAGTAATATGGACTATACAGAAACAGTGCCGGCATATCAGTAGCGATATATTCTCCGAATGTACGATATTTTTCTTCGCGCTCTTCCGGAGAGGGTAGTGCATGAGCATCTGTAAGCAGGGTATCTACGCGCGGGTTTGTATACATGGCTATATTCAGTCCGGGATCGTTTCTTTGGGAGGAGTGCCAGAATGCAAATGGATCGGGATCATGCGCCATAGCCTGGCCAAATAGTACGGCATCGTAGCGGCGCGGACGCAAGACATTTTGTTCAAAATCTCCAATTTCAAATACGGAAATTTCCACTTTTGCGCCAAGTTCATTCCACATGGTCTGTAAGAGGCGCGCCGTTTCCACGAGGTCGGGCGTGTCGGATGTGCTGATGGTAAAGGAAAGATGGATAGTTTCATCTTTGGATATTTTTTTATCACGTATGCCGTCCTCATCTATATCAATCCAGTCATTATCGGTCAATAGCTGTTTTGCGCGTTCAAGATCAAATGCGCGATCACTGTAAAAATCCTGATCCAATGCACCAAATGTTTCCGGTGGGATAGGACCATAAGCGGGCGTACCTTCTCCTTCAAGTACATTTGCAACAAGCATGTTTTTATCGATACTTAACTCGAGAGCGTCCCGCACCACATCATCGGTTAATGTTTTCGATGTGTTCTGGTTAAGAAAGAGGCCAAACACGCGAGACAGAGGTAGACGAAGGATGGGGAATGATTCATGGATATGTGCGGCGGCGGAAGGAGGAACGGCACTCGCTGAATCAATGCGTCTATTTTCAAGGGCAAGGAGAAGTTCTTCGGGTGAGGGAAAAAAGTGGAGTTCCAGGGTATTAATTAATGGTGTTCCCAGCACGTAGTGAGTGTTTGCTTCAAGAATGTACGTAGTAATGCCTCCCGTGCTGTTTTTTTCGAGCGAAACAACACGAAACGGTCCGGCGCCTATCGGCTCTATATTAAGCGGTGTTAAGGTAAATTCTTCCGCAGATACGGCGCTCCATATATGACGGGGGAGAATGCCTACGGTTGTATTTTCAAGGAATGGCGCGTACGGTTTTGCAAGTGTAAATTGTACGGTATAATCATCAATTTTTTCTGTGGCAACACCTTCCCAATTTGCCCGTAAAGGACTGCGATATGACGGATTGGTGGCAAGAGATATGGTAAATATCACATCATCCGCCGTTACGGGTGTTCCATCGCTAAAACGTGCGTCTTTGCGAATATGAAAGGTGTACACAATGCCATCTTCGGAAATGGTGTAATCTTCTGCAAGATTCGGTATCACCGTTCCTGTGGAATCCAGTCGCATAAGGCCCGCATAGGTAAGGGCCGTCATATCTCTGTCGGTGTTTGATACGGCAAGAAGAGGGTTGATAAATCGGGGGATGCCGATGATGCCTTCACGCAACGTACCTCCGTTTGCAGGTACGGGTACGGAGTAAGCGCGACTAATCGAACCACCAAGGTAGATACCGGAAGCTATCAATAAAACAACAAAAAGCGCATATATACCTTTCTCACTTCGTGTTAAGAGGCGAGTTGCGGCGCGAAAGCGTAGTATACGCGAAGGTTTTTGTAAATGATTATCGGAATCTTCTTGCACGATAAATTAAAGAAGTGACAAAAATAAGGAAACAGAGATCGGTTTAGAGTATCGAACACAAGATTATTATGGTAATAATCCCAAATTCCATGCTCCAAAATATTATTCGTTTGATTCCCCTGTAGGTACGGCGTTCGGTATTGTGTTGATGGAAGGAATAGTTGGTGCGCCGGATTCATCCGTTAGGGGGACGGTTTCTATATTGATCGACTCGGTTGTCGCCGGCTGAATTGTCTTGCTTACCACAATGGTAAGAAGGCCAACAAGCAAAAAGAGCGCACTTAGTATAATAGTAGCAATTAGGAGTCCTTTTTCAACACCTCGTTTGCTCTGATAAAATCCGCCTCCGCCAAATGTTGAAGAAAGACCCGTCCCTTTTTGTTGTAAGAGGATAACAGCGCCAAGTGTGATGGATATGCCGACTTCCGCATAGATCAAGATTTGTCCAAGATTCATTCCCGTAGCGTACTACAGGTTGCTTGATAAGTCAAATGGTTTATTACAATAATATACACCAAGAATAGCGCAACCAAGGATAAGAATATGAATACTTTTCTTTGATGAAATAAATGACAATCACTTACTTTAAATAACGGTGTTTATGGTTTCCTATCTACTGCGGTATACTCAAAGTATAGCATGAAACGCAAATATATTATTGGTATAGATGAAGTAGGACGCGGACCGTTGGCAGGGCCCCTTACCCTTGGTGCCGTTGCCTTTTTCGGAGAAGGGGAAGAGCTTTCGAATGATTTCGGTTTAGGTGGCATAAAAGATTCAAAAAAACTAAGTCATAAAAGAAGGGTTGAATGGGCGATGAAAATAACAAAACAGCTTCCTTATGCGGTTTCATCAATACATGCTGGCGAAATTGATAGCGGTGGCATAAGTCGTGCGCTTAGAAAAGCGGTAGCGGATGTTTTGGAAAAACTGTTAACGGAAAACCCATCAATTTTTCATTCAGAGTGTGTTGTTCAGTTGGATGGAGGATTGCATGCGCCTGACTTATTTACCCACCAGGAAACTATTATAAAAGGGGACGAAACTAATGCGCTTATATCCGCCGCGTCCATTGTAGCCAAGGTATGCCGAGATGCCTATATGTGCCGGCTTCATGAAAAATATCCCGTATATGGTTTTGATAAGCATAAGGGGTACGGCACGCGATTGCATATGGATAATATTATTAAACATGGTCTCTCGCGTCACCATCGCAAGTCTTTTTGCCGGAATTTTATAAAATAAGCGAACTATATACTACAAAGTTACCCCAACTTTATACCCCCTTGCTCTTTATTTTTTTATGTTGTAGAGTGTTCGTATGTCTATACGCATGAGGCACACAAAGGCTCATAGAAACGAACGGCGGGCTCATCACGGGCTTAAGCCTCTTCAGGCGGGTACATGTCCGAAATGTAAATCAATAATAATGCCGCATAATGTATGCGCAAATTGCGGTACGTATCGTGGGCGGGAAGAAATTGACGTACTTGCAAAGCTCACGAAAAAAGAACGAAAACAGAAAGAGAAAGAACTTGCCGCCACCGAACCGAGTAACCAGCCGCAAGGCGAACCTAGTATGGAAGAAATGTCCAAAAGTTAATTAAACAAAGAAAGACGGGTTTATTTTCTCAATGTAAGCTAAATCTACTATCTAAACTAGTTCCTTAAAATGGCTTCACGACATCTTGCGCGATCTATTGCCATGCAGACGCTTTACGAATGGGACTTTAAAGAAACCATCGGTATTTTGGTTTCGCGTGAAGATGTGTCCTCCATATTAAAGCGGGATATTGACGAGTTTGGTCCCGGACTTGAGGAAAAAGCGTTTGCTAAAAATTTAGTAGACGGTGTGCTTGATCATGCAAGTGATATTGATGCCATTATTGAGAAGGCCGCACCCGAGTGGCCCATTAAACAAGTGGCAATTGTAGACCGCAATGTTCTTCGCATCGGTCTTTTTGAGCTTCTGTTTGGAAAATATGGAGAAGTGCCGCCCAAGGTTGCCATTAATGAATCTATTGAGCTTGCGAAAACATTTGGCGGGCCAAATTCCGGCAAGTTTATTAACGGTGTGCTGGGAACGGTATATCGGGAAATTGGTGAACCGGGCAAAGAGGATAAAGTACGCAGAGACTTGTCTCCCGAAGAGCGTGCCGAGCTTCCTGTGGAAAATAAAGTAGGGGCGGTTGTATTTCGGAAAGAAAAAAATACCAATCATTTCGCGCTTGTACATGATGTTTTTGGATATTGGACGCTCGCGAAAGGAAGCCCTGAAGAGCACGAAAAATTGGAAGACACCGCAATCCGGAAAGTTTTGGATGAAGCCGGGCTGGGGCATTCCCATGTAGTGGAGAAATTGGGCGAGAATGAATACGTGGCGCATGATCCCGAAAAAGGGCGTGTGCGTCGACGTGTTACCTATTTTTTACTGGAAACAGCGGACACAAAACTCACACTTAAGGAAACGGGCGGTCTTGATGATGTACGGTGGTTTGCGGAAAAAGAACTTTCCGATCTGAAAATGTACGATGATGTTCGTGGATTTTTTGCGAAAGCGCTTGAAATTATAAATTAGTTTGTAGGTTGTAGGTGTCAGGTTAGAGGGGAAACTCTAAAGCTTGGCACCTAAAACCTAATATTTCTCTTATGAAAGACGTAACTAAACTTGAAGAAATTCTTGGGGTAACTTTTAACGACAAAGATCTTTTAAAATCAGCCCTGACGCATCGATCGTATTTAAATGAAAATCCGTCATGGCCGCTTCCGCAAAATGAGCGTCTTGAGTTTTTAGGTGACGCTGTTTTGGAACTGGCGGTAACGCGTTATTTGTATCTTAATTTTGAGAATCCGGAAGGCGAGCTTACGAGTTATCGTGCGGCATTGGTAAATTCTATCATGCTTACGCGTTTGGCGGCCGATCTGAATCTTAACGATTTTTTACTTCTTTCTCGCGGTGAAGCCAAGGATGAAGGCAAGGCGCGCATGTATATTTTGGCAAATACGGTGGAAGCCGTTATAGGTGCAATCTATCTGGACGGGGGGTATGATGTTGCGGAGGCCTTCATTATGCGTGTCCTTATTCCTTATATGGATGAGGTTCTGGAAAAGAAATTATATCGGGATGCAAAAAGTTATTTTCAAGAAAAAGCACAGGAAGTTGAAGGTATTACGCCTACGTATCATGTTATAAAAGAATGGGGACCTGATCATGCCAAAAACTTTATTGTGGGAGTATATATCGGAGATAATCTTGTTGCCGAAGGAGAAGGGTCGTCAAAACAAATTGCGCAACAGCATGCCGCAGAAAATGGTATTAAGATAAAGGAGTGGGAGTGATGTATCTATCCTTTTTTCCTTACCACTTCCGATTTTCTACGGTATACTAATTTTGTGAGCATCCTTAAACAACTGGAAATTACCGGATTTAAATCGTTTGCCAAGCCGGTAACGATAGAGTTTGACGCGCCCATTACCGGTGTTGTCGGCCCGAACGGTTCGGGAAAATCAAATGTATCAGAGGCTATCAAATGGGTACTGGGCGAACAATCCATGAAGTCTTTGCGTGGAAAGCGCGGGGAAGATCTTATTTTCAACGGTTCGGGTTCGGTGTCTCAGCTCGGCAAAGCAAAGGTTTCCATTACGTTCGATAATAGTAGTAAGGTGCTTCCTCTTGATTTTGATGAGGTGATTGTTTCGCGTGAGGTATATCGGGACGGAGCGAATGAATATAAATTAAACGGATCTTCCGTGCGCCTAAAGGATGTTGTGGAACTTATGAGTAATGTGGGCGTAGGCGGATCGGGGCATCATATTATAAGCCAGGGGGAGGCGGATAGGATTTTACATGCATCACCCAAAGAAAAGCGCGCCATGCTGGAGGATGCGCTGGGGCTTAAAATTTATCAGATAAAGAAAGCGGAAACGGAGCGCAAGCTTGAGCATACGGAAACAAACATGGTCCAAGTGGAGGCTCTTCGTCGCGAAGTGGCGCCGCATCTGACATTTTTACGCACGCAGGCGAAAAAAGTGGAAGCATCAAGTAAGTTACGGGAAGAGCTTAGGCAAAACGTTGCGGAATATATTGCACGGGAAAAGCATGCCATTGATAAAGAATATGCTCGTGTGGAGGCGGAGGAGGCGCCGTATAAAAAAGCATATGAAGAACTTGAAAAAGATTTGCATCTCATACGTTCGTCTTTTCCGAAAGGAGATGAGAAAATAGATACGGCTCACCAAAAAAAACAAGAGACGTACCGGCATGAGATGAATGAAATAGAGGAGCAGTATCGTGGATTAGAGCGTGAATTCGGCCGTTTGGAAGGACAACTTGCTGTTCTGGCAAAATCTTCCGCACCTATTGTCTCATCACACGATGAACGCCATATTGCGGTCGGGGAGGTTAAGGACATTTTAGAGGAAATGCTTTCAATGCTTGCCGATATGGAGAACAGTAGTTCCGTAAGGGATGTGCAGGAAATTATTACACGCATACGCACGCACGCGGAGTCATTTTTGGAGCGTCTTTCCGTAAAGAAACCAAAAGAGGATATTGACAGTCAGCCCGCGGAGGAAATACATACTCTCACGAAAGAGAAGGAGTTTATGAATGATGCTATGCGGAAGCTGGCGGAGAAACGGGATGAAATGAGCCTGGTGATGCAAAAAGAGAATGAGGACTTTATATCTTCGCGTCGGGCGCACGCGGACGCGGAGCGGCGCATGCACGATCGGGAAGCGGAATTATATACGGTAAAGGAGACGCTTCAGAAGTATGCGTTTATGAAAGAGCGTGTTCGGCTTCGGGAAGATGAATGGACGCGCGAGCATGAAGAAATGAAGCATATAGTGGAACAAGCGGACATGGGACGTTATACAGAGGCGTTTTCCCGGGAGGAACGTGAGCAACTTCGCCGGTCTATCCAACGGCTTAAGATAAAACTGGAAGAAGTGGGCGGTATTGATACTGCTGTTTTGGAGGAATATAACGAAGTCGCCGAGCGCGATCAATTTTTAGAAAAAGAACTTTCCGATTTGCGGGAATCGGACGAATCTCTTCGCGCGCTGATGGAAGAATTACAAACACACCTCGAACATGATTTTCAAAAGGGTATTACGCAGATTAATATCGAGTTTGCTCATTTGTTTCAGACAATGTTTGGGGGAGGCAACGCTTCTCTTATTACCGTTAAAGAAAAAAAACGAAAACAAAACCGCGAGGAAGAATATGAGCAGGAAGAAAATGGCGTTGAGGATGATGGGGAAGCCGGTATAGAGATAGCTGTAGATCTTCCGCGGAAACGTATTAAAAATCTTGATATGCTTTCCGGCGGAGAGCGCGCTCTTACCTCAATTGCTCTTTTATTTGCGATGTCTATTGTCAATCCGCCGCCGTTTTTGGTGCTTGATGAAACGGATGCGGCGCTCGATGAAGCAAATTCACAGCGGTACGGTGCCATGCTTCAGCAACTTTCCAAAGAAACACAGCTTATTGTCATAACGCATAATCGTCAAACAATGAAAGAAGCGGGTATTCTTTACGGGGTTACAATGGGATCGGACGGTATCTCGAAGATATTATCGGTTAAATTTAATGAAGAAAAAACGCCATAATGTTATGTATCATGTCTTTTCGGGAGTACTGTGTATGTGGGGGGACTTGATTTTTAGCGGATATCCTGTATGATAGGCACCATGGTAACTATACGACTCCAACGCGTGGGAAAACGGAACGATCCGAGTTATCGGGTTGTTTTGACGGATACCCGTCGCGGACCAAAAAGTGGTGGGTTTATCGAGATTCTAGGATCTTACAATCCCAAACAAAAAGGGTCTTTCCGCGTGAAGGAAGATCGTGTTTCGCATTGGATTGCATCCGGCGCACAGGCATCGGATACGGTGCATAATTTGCTTGTCAGTGCAAAAGTAATTGATAAGCCAAAAAGGAATGTTGTACCGCCCGCAAAACCAAAAGCGGAAAGCGAAGAAAAGGAAGCAGTAAAGGAAAAAGAAGAAAGCGTGGAAGATAAACCGTCTGAATCTAAGACGGCAGATGAGAAAAAAGATGAGAATCCTCCGGCGGAACAGGAAGTATCGGAAGAAAAATAAAATAGTTGACTTTTTAATAATATATGCTATAATTTTTGTTATTCATACAGGAAGGTCGATTTACAGATTATCGGAATCGGAGCATATCCAAGTAAATCTCGGTTAGTGGCAGAAAAACAGATTTTCGGATGTGTTCTCTAGCGAATGAATCAATGGCATATTCTGATCAGGATTTCCTTGAATTCGTTGTAAAGGCTCTTGTAGACAACCCCGAAGAAGTTTCGGTTGACCGCAAGGTTGATGAGATGGGAGTTCTTCTTACTCTCAAAGTAGCTCCTTCAAACATGGGGCAGATCATCGGCCGTAACGGTGCTACAGCAAAAGCCATTCGCAGTCTTCTCCGTGTTGTGGGCATTAAAAATAATGCACGCGTAAACCTCAAGATAGAGGAACCGGAAGGCCGCGAAGAACGAATACGGGAAAGCAGCAGAGGCGTTGACGACGTTGTTGACGATCTAAAGCTCTAATACGTATCTTTAATAAAAATCACCGCGACAATTGCCGCGGTGATTTTTCTTTGTATGTTGTATGCGAAAAATAAAAAAGGCGAAATGCCTTATTTGTGTACCACTATAATATCATTATGTCTTGGCGAAAAATGAAGCTCCGCCGGCGAATCCGCCGGTGCGATAATTCTTGTCGCTATCGGCATGCCGATAGTGCATACGCCTATAATAACGGCGCATATTTCAGATCCTAAACAGTAAACACCGTGTGATAAAGAGCAAGCCATAATCCCAAGAGTGGCTATGTTCGCCGCAACCAAAGAGAGAAAGATATATACCTTCATAGACCTCCCCTATAGATACAATATACATCTACTCTCTATAATACATTATATTTTAAAATAGAAAAGGATATAGATTATTTTCTATATGGCATTCGCTAGTATATACTATCATTATGCGATTCGACATAATAACAATCTTTCCGCGTATATTTGATTCCTATTTTGGAGAGTCAATTATTAAGCGTGCACAGGAAACAAAAAAAGTATCTTTTCATGTGCACAATCTGCGCGATTATGCAGAAAATAAGCATCATCAGGTTGATGATAAGCCGTATGGGGGCGGTGCCGGTATGGTTCTGATGGCGGAACCGATTTTAAAAGCATGTGTCAATCTTAAGAAAAAGAAAAGATCGGAGCAGGAGAAGGAAAAAGTGGTTATCTTTTCGGCAAAAGGAAAGCTGTTTACGCAAAAAATGGCGCAAGACTGGGCAAAAAAATATGACCGGCTTATTTTTATCACCGGACGATATGAAGGAATTGATGAGCGTGTGAAAAAAGTGTTGAAGGCGGAGGAGGTTTCTATAGGACCATACGTTCTTACCGATGGGGATGTGGCGGTTATGGTGGCGGTGTCTGCTGTAACGCGCCTTATTCCCGGTGTTATTACATTTGAATCACTGAAAGAGGAATCGCATTGGGCGCGCGTATTATCCAAGGAAAAGAAAGGAGATCATATGCCTTCGAGCGGTACATTGGAATATCCGCACTATACGCGTCCGGAAGTGCTTGAATATAACGGAAAAAAGTATCGCGTTCCCAAGGTGTTATTATCGGGGAATCATAAAGATATAGAGAAGTGGCGCAGTGAACACAGAACATAAGCACTCCCTTCTTCGTGGGGTTGACCGCCGGGCAGGATATGTATATAATGGACGCACACTCATATTTTGCAAGATCGTTGAAAATCTATTCTATTGTTCCGGTCGAACACGGTGCGCACTTTTTGTGTGCTGTGTTCATATTCTGAATATTATAATGAGTAATATCACTATGGTATTTGGATTTATTTTGAGAGTTTGATCCTAGCTCAGGACGAACGCTGGCGGCGTGGATAAGGCATGCAAGTCAAACGGTCCAATTTATTGGACAGTGGCAAACGGGGTAGTAACACGTGGGTACTTACCCCAGAGTCGGGCATAACTAGTCGAAAGATTAGCTAATTCCCGATAGTCCCGTAAGGGTAAAGGAGTAATCCGCTCTGGGAAAGGCCTGCGAGCTATCAGCTTGTTGGTAAGGTAACGGCTTACCAAGGCGATGACGGCTAGGGGAGGTGAGAGCCTGACCCCCACCATTGGGACTGCGACACGGCCCAAACACCTACGGGTGGCTGCAGTCGAGAATCTTCCACAATGAGCGAAAGCTTGATGGAGCGACGCCGCATGCAGGAAGAAGCTCTTCGGGGCGTAAACTGCTTTTATAGGGGAGGAATGTAAATGACTGTACCCTATGAATAAGGACCTGCTAATCTCGTGCCAGCAGCCGCGGTAATACGAGAGGTCCAAGTGTTGTCCGGATTAACTGGGCGTAAAGGGTGTGTAGGGGGTAATGTTAGTCCTGCTTTAAATCGCGAGGCCCAACCTCGCGGCCGGGTAGGAAACGGCATAACTGGAGGATGCGAGAGGTACATGGAACTCATGGTGTAGGGGTGAAATCCGTTGATATCATGGGGAACACCAAAAGCGAAGGCAATGTACTGGCGCATACCTGACCCTGAGACACGAAAGCGTGGGGATCAAAAAGGATTAGATACCCTTGTAGTCCACGCTGTAAACGATGATGACTAGCTATTGGAAGTATCGACCCTTCCGGTGGCGAAGCTAACGCGTTAAGTCATCCGCCAGGGAAGTACGGCCGCAAGGCTAAAACTCAAAGGAATAGACGGGGACTTGCACAAGCGGTGGAGCATGTGGTTTAATTCGTCGCTAACCGAAGAACCTTACCAGGGCTTGACACCACGTCGACGGCTCTCCGAAAGGAGCGCTTTCTCACAAGGACGGCGTGGCAGGTGTTGCATGGTTGTCGTCAGTTCGTGGTGTGAACTGTCCCCTTAATTGGGTCAACGAACGCAACCCTTGTTGTCTGTTATACGTGTCAGACGAGACTGCCCGGCTCAGCCGGGAGGAAGGAGGGGATGACGCCAAATCAGCATGACCCTTTGATGCCCTGGGCTACACACGTGCTACAATGGGATGTACAACGGGCCGCGAAACCGCGAGGTGGAGCAAATCCCTTAAAACATCCCTCAGTTCGGATTGGAGTCTGCAATTCGACTCCATGAAGTCGGAATCGCTAGTAATCGCGGGTCAGCTATACCGCGGTGAATACGTTCTCAAGTCTTGTACTCACCGCCCGTCAACTCAAGGGAGCCGGGAGTACCCGAAGGTTCGCTTCATGCGGAACTAAGGTAAGTTCGGTAACAGGGAGTAAGTCGTAACAAGGCACGGGTAGCGGAAGCTGTTCGTGGAATTCATCCTTTTAAGGATATACATCTCATGCTAACGGCATGAGTATGGTCGTTCGAATATTTGCGGATATATGGCAAGTATTTGAAACGGTTTGGTCGTCACCAATCAGAAAACGACTCCGGAACAATAGAATAGGCGTTCAACACAAAAAGCCGCCGTCAAACGGCGGTTTTTTGTGTTGGTGGGAGTAAGTAAATGGAATGCAGGAAATGGCAATAATCGTTTATGGGCGGTTATCATATTGAAAAATAGAGTAAAACAGTGTAGGCTATGTTCTATAGATACGGGTGTTCAGCTCAAGCCGGTTTAATCCGTTCTGAACAAGTGCCTTATAATTAATGGGCGTGTAGCTCAGCTGGTTAGAGCGCGTCACTGATAATGACGAGGTCGGAGGTTCGAGTCCTCCCACGCCCACAGAATGGATTTAGAGCGGAGAAGAGTAATAGGAATTACTCTTCTCCTGATAACTAGAAAATACCTGTGATATTTTCTAGAGGTCGGAGGTTCGGAGTAACGTAATCCAAGTGGACATAAAGATACACACAGTAATAAATGCGCTTCTTGCGTATTTTTTTGTATACTATATCTATGAAGCAGAATAAATTAAAAATTGGTGTTGTAATGGGCGGACCGTCGAGCGAGCATGATATTTCATTAATGACGGGTAGGAATGTTATAGATACTCTTCGCGGATTAGGGCATACGGTAACACAGGTATATGTTACCAAATCGGGCAATTGGCTCTATAACAACAGTGCTTCCGCTTTCGATCCGGTAGAGATATGCGCACGTCATGATGTTATGTTCAATGCTATGCACGGGGAATATGGTGAGGATGGGCAGGTACAGCAAATTTTTGACAGATGCAATGTGCGGTATACGGGATCTCGCACAACGGCGGCGGCACTTGCGATGAACAAAATAATCAGCAAAGATATTTTTAATAAGGCGGGAATCCTTACGCCAAGAGCCGTAGCGTTCGAGCGGAATAATTTTGATATGAAGGAGGCTCTTTCTCGCGTGCATCTCATGACGGCACCTCCCTGGGTAGTGAAGCCCGCAAGTCGCGGTTCTTCCGTGGGTGTTACCATAGCACGCACACTTCCGGGGTTAGCCGACGGTTTGGAAACCGCATTCGGGTATGATAATCATGTTGTAGTGGAAGAATTTATAAAAGGACGGGAGATTACCTGTGGAGTACTTCAGGATTTTGCCGGAGAGGATGTGCACGCGCTTCACCCGCTGGAGATTATTCCGCCGGACGGAAAGTTCTTTGATTATGAAGTAAAGTATGATGGTTCTACAAAAGAAGTTCCAGCACCGTTCTTCGGCGAAATGCTTAAAAATATTAAGGCACAGGCCGTTGCGGCTCATAATGCGCTCGGATGTCGGCATTATTCCCGTACGGATATGATTATTAAGGGAACGAAAATATACGTTTTGGAAACGAATACCCTACCGGGACTCACAAGCGAATCGCTTTTCCCGAAACAGGCGCGATTAGCTAAAATGGAATTTCCGCAGTTACTGGAACATTTGGTGCGTTTGGCAACGGCATAACAGATCTTTTACAAGGAGGAAGTGTTTTATGAGACGCATGCGATGGCAGAGTTGGGCTTTGGGATTTTCTCTTTTATATATTTTAGTTAAGGGATTTGGTTCATCTGAATATGCGAGTATGGTAACGCCCGCACGCTTTTATATACAGTCTTATTTTGTAGAAACGCGCCTGGTTGTATACGAAGGGGAATACTGGCGTGTTGTACTACACGAAAAGCAGAATCCGCATTTCTTGCGGAGCATCGTGCGTTTAAAACGGGTATGCGAATCTCCCGTATGCCTAACGTCTGCTGAAAGGCGAGAACGGGATGAGATAGAACTCGTACTACATACTTTGGTACTTAGATATGGCGCCACCTACACCAACTTTATGCGTCTTATGAATAATGCTTATCGTTCGCCGATTCCTATGCCGGTAATGCATTATCACTTTATTCCGCGCTACAAAACCCCATTTTCTTTTGGAGAGATATATTTTCATGATAAGGCGTATGGGCGTCATTATTCTGAAAACGAAGAAAAGCCGGTTCCTCCCGCACTTATGCTTCTCATAAAAAATATTGTAGGGAAAGAATTTAAAGACCGTATGCCAAAGCCATCCGCAGAGGTGGCTTTTTTCTTGAAAAAAAGGAAGAACCATGGTATGGTTTTTTGTAGATTTCAAATTAAAATATTTCGAAATTTACGAGGGCGAATTTCGGTAGCTCATCTGGTAGAGCGGTTTGATATGCCCCCAGCATATCAAACTTGCACTGCGGAGGGTGGAAAGTAACGGGGTTACTTTCCACGGTTCGAGTCCTAGGAGGGTAAAAGACTTTAATAATAGGTTTAGAGACGTAAATAATATGGGCCCGTAGCTCATCTGGTAGAGCGCCGCACTTGCACTGCGGAGGTGGCAGGTTCGAGTCCTGTCGGGTCCACATCGTAAATCTCAATAACCGTTTTTAACCTCCCGCTGTCCGCGTGCCGGCAAGGCGGAAAGAGGGAGTTTTTGGTTTGCTTAGCCGCTTTCTTGTTTACAAAACCCCTTAAATCCGATATGATTTAAATATAGATATTCCATACTTTATATTATAATCTATATACCAATTTATATAACAGAAAGTTATGAAAATTGCAGATAACCTCAAAAAAATAAGAGCGGAAAAGAGCTACTCTCTCGAAAAAGTGGCGCGGTTAGCTGATTTGTCGCTCAATACGGTTGTAAAGATAGAAAGCGGGGTCAA
Organism: Candidatus Ryanbacteria bacterium CG10_big_fil_rev_8_21_14_0_10_43_42; assembly: GCA_002793915.1. Lineage (NCBI taxonomy): Bacteria > Candidatus Ryaniibacteriota > Candidatus Ryanbacteria bacterium CG10_big_fil_rev_8_21_14_0_10_43_42. The sequence goes on from PFEF01000006.1 coordinate 111,358, forward strand.
TAAGAATCCTACTATCGATACTCTTTCCAAAATCGCCAAGGCGCTTGAGGTTGATGTTGATGATTTAATACAGAAGTAGTTATGAACACCCAAACCTTAAACATGGGCCTTAACAAGGCTGGTCAAGCAAAGAAAGATGAGTTTTATACTCAGCTCGTTGATATTGAAAAAGAGTTGAAGCATTACAAAAATCAATTTCGAGGCAAGGTTGTTTATTGCAACTGCGACGATCCGTTTGAGAGTAACTTTTTTAAATATTTCGCTGGTAATTTTAATGCACTGGGATTGAAAAAACTAATTGCGACGAGCTACAAGCCGTCACCTATTGCAAATACACAGCTTGGACTATTTGGTGACGAAGAAGTGCTGACAAAATCCAAAGGCCGTCCAAAAGTGACTGCCAATAAATTTATCATCAACGAAGTTGATGATTTTGATGGCGACGGTGCTTTTGATTTACGTGATGTCGCTGAACAGCTCAAAGCAAACAAAAACAACGAATGGGCACCGTTAGATAGCGAGGGAGATTTTAGAAGTCCAGAAAGTATAGAGTTGCTTAAACAAGCTGACATTGTAGTGACAAATCCGCCATTTTCACTCTTTCGTGAGTATGTAGCCCAACTTGTTGAATACGATAAGAAATTTTTAATACTTGGGGACCAAAACGCCATAACATACAAGGAGATTTTTAAGTTAATTAGCGACGATAAAATATGGCTCGGTTACGATAATGGAGGCACGAAATGGTTTCAAGTCCCGATGGATTACGACATTCCAACTGAATCAAGAAAGAAAATCGTAAACGGCGTGAAGTATTTCAGTATGGGAAGAATTATGTGGTTTACAAATCTTGAGACCACAAAACGTCACGAGAGACTGACTTTGTATAAAACATACACCGCACAAGAATATCCTAAATACGACAACTATCCTGCAATAAACGTTGATAAAGTCTCTGATATTCCAATGGACTACGATGGAATAATGGGTGTCCCTATTACTTTCATCGATAAATACAATCCAGAGCAGTTTGAAATATTAGGCATTACTGATAGACAAAACACGTCTGGTCTCCGAACGAAAAAATATACAGAAGCGGACAATCCTAAATACAACGACTTAAATGCTCGTAGCGTGATAAAAACTGGCAATACTTACAAAGCTGTGTACGCGCGACTTTTAATAAGAAATAAAAAATAATTATGAAAATTGAACTACACAGAATCAAAATACGTGAGGTAGTCAATGGCTACGCAGACAATCATGAAGAAGGTGTGGTTGCTTATGGTGGCAAGCTCGATATTCGACCTAAATATCAACGTGAATTTGTCTATAAAGATAAACAGCGCGATGCGGTCATTGATACCGTAAAGAAAAATTTTCCGCTCAATGTGATGTATTGGGTAAAAAGCGACGACGATAGCTTTGAGGTGTTAGACGGACAGCAAAGAACAATCAGTATCGGGCAATTTGCGAATGGAGATTTTTCGGTGGACTTTAATGGTCGCACTGCTATGTTCCACAACCTTACTAAAGAAGAACAGGGGCAAATCCTCGATTACGAATTGATGGTGTACTTCTGTGAAGGAACAGATAAGGAAAAGTTAGATTGGTTCAAGATTATCAACATCGCAGGCGAACGTCTTACCGATCAAGAATTGCGAAATGCTGTTTACACTGGCACATGGCTTTCGGACGCAAAACTTAAGTTTAGTAAATCTGGCTGCGCGGCATATCTTTTGGCAAATGATGGCGGCGCATTGCTTACAGGTTCACCAATTAGACAAGAGTACCTAGAAACTGCACTCTCGTGGATCAATAGCGGCGAAATTGCCGAATATATGGCAAAGCATCAGCACGACAAGAATGCCGATGAGCTGTGGAAGTATTTCCAAAATGTTATTGCGTGGGTGCGTCAGACATTTCCGAACTATCGCAAAGAAATGGCGCACGTAAATTGGGGCGAGTTGTACAACCAATTCAAGGATAAAAAGCTAAACGCCAAGAAACTTGAAACAGAAGTTGCAGAATTTATGAAAGACGAAGATGTAACAAAAAAATCTGGTATCTATCCGTATGTTTTGACGCGAAATGAGCGGCATTTAAATATCCGTTCATTTACTGACAATATGAAGCGAGAGGCGTACGAGAGGCAGAAAGGTATTTGTGCATTCTGCAAAGAAAAGTTTGATATTTCTGATATGGAAGCTGATCACATTACCCCTTGGCATGAGGGCGGCAAAACTAACGCAAAAAATTGCCAGTTGTTGTGCAAAGACGATAACCGAAGGAAATCTGGAAAGTAACACTAACACCATGAGGCTACCTCCCCAAACAATACGAACACTGTTAGAGGCAATTTTTTGGGGATCTGCTGTTTCGTTTACCTTTATTCTTGGATCCGCTATTGGATCATGGTTTTCGTTGAATATTCTCCCAGACTATTCATGGTTGATTACTCGTAAGGGCGAGGCATTTTATATTTTTGTATTCGCTCTTTTATTCTCTTATCTTTACTTTCGAGATTTTCTACAAGTAGTATGGAAGGTCATAAAGAGTTCGAGATTTGATATTTTTATTGCGGCAGGATTAAGTGCATTGGTGGTCTTTAGCAATAAAAATATACTTTCTACATACATACAGGAGCATGTAATGGAACTAAACAGCGACAGCGTATTACTTTTCTTTATTATTGTATTTATTTTGTCGCTATCATGCGTACTGTATGTGATACTGCAAATGTTTAACCGCAGAAAGAAAGTGGACTCAAAATTTGCAAATGATAACCCAATTAGGGATTCCGAAGGCGATCTCCTGGATTTTAGTACAAAAGCAAATTCGTTCGCAGAGAATATCTTTCATGCTTCACAGGGTAAGGGTTTAGTGTTTGGTGTAGATGCCCCTTGGGGATCTGGTAAGTCATCATTTTTAAATCTCTGTAAGAGGTATTGGGAAATCAAACATAAAAACGAGTTAATTGTGTACGAATTTAGTCCCTTACACTATTCAACAGATGCTAATTTACTTGAGAGATTTGTGGATGGTCTAATAAAAGAAATACAAAAGAATGTTTTTATTCCTGAGATACGCCCACTTTTTTCTCAATATTCTAAGCTCATCAAGATAGTAAATGGATTTAGTATTTTTGGGGTAAAAATTCCAGAATTTGCTAGTAGGCGCACCATTAACGATGTACATAATGATTTAGAGTGTGCACTAAATGGAATCAATAGGAGAATAATCGTTATTGTAGACGACCTAGACCGCATAGAATTAAAAGAGATTAAGAACGTATTGTTTGCAATACGTGAAAGTTTTAAATTCCCCAATATTTCGTATGTCTTATGTTACGACACAGAGAATATAAATGCATTGGAGGCAGATACGCCAGAGATTGAGACGGTGAATGAATTCCTGGAGAAATTCGTCAATATTAAGATAAGTATTTTCCTCGATAAGAAAAACCTAGAGAATTTCGTTTCAAAAGAATTGAAAAAGGTAATTGAGGACAAAACAACAGATCCAGAACTTGTTGCTGTCGTATTAAGCGGACTACGCGACATATTTCAATCACCTGAATTTCATCGTTATACGTCCTTTGTCGGAGACATTAGAAAATTGAAGCGACTTGTGAATACGGTGGTTCTTTTAGAGTTGTATAAAGTAAACTTCGATAAAGCAGATATTGATAAGTTTGATTTAGCTCATTTACTACTGATTTATATTAATTATCCAAGTATTTTCAGAAAAATTTATAACACCGAAACTGCAGGTGGTTATGGTTTTTTCTCTGCAGTTGGTCCCTATGACAGTGAGTTTTATCCAAAAGATAAGAAGAGAAACAATGGAGAAAGGAGCGACACATATGAAAATTCTGATGTATACAACGAATATCTAGAGGACTTAACAGATAATCAAAAGTTTCTCATTGAGCAGATATTTAATGTCACTAGGCGACTTAAGCGAGCAAAAAATAATGATAGTGCAAACCACTACATCAATAATGAAGATTCATATCGAAAGATAGACAGTGTATCGGAAGACATAAAAACTTCCCTGGCATGTTTCAATGGTGACAAATTTACTGGTTCTGGTCGCAATCTAGAAGATTATTTGCGTTTAATTGCTCATCTAGCGCCGCCAGAAGAAGAAAAGCAATTTGCACCTTTCAAAAACTGGCGAGACAAGATCATTAGCGAAGATATAACTATAGAACAACTTTTTAATCAACCAGAATTTTCTGTTGAACTTGGCGAGCAAAAGCGACAAAAACTTTGGCGTCTCATTGTAAACAACACAAGGAAACTGAATCAAAATGTTGCTGGTAATTTAATAAGGTATCTGACACAAAATATATCTAAATATTCCCTGTTTGAAAACGAGGTTCTTGGCGTAGGACTACGTCATCATGATCTTCCTTATTTTTTGGTACGACTGCTTAATGATGCTGGATATAAAGGTAGCATGAATGGTAATAATACGGAGGAAAACATCAAAGAAATCGCTGATTGGATTTTCGGTGAAGACACCCACAAAGATGAAGGAATACTAGACGCCTTGTTAGAAGATGAGCGAGGTATTCTTGGTCTATATGATTCACTTAGTTTGAGATTGATCTGCTGTTCCGATAGAGGTGGCGATATTTTCAACGTATCTAGAGCAATAGCAAAACACGGTAATAAAGAAGCTCCTACTGCGGGGGACACGAGAATCATTGTAAAAGAAGAAATGCGTGAAATTTCACAGAAAATTTTTGGTGTGTTTAAATCACGATACATTGACAAAAAGATTAACATTTTTTCGGAAGTTCAAAAGTTGTCTTTGGATAATATAACGGGAGAATATTCCACTTATGTGCGAAATCAAGTGAAAGGCGGTGTTATATCTGAAGATAAGTTACAGGCAGATGTTGAATATACAAAATTTAATGCTTTAGGTTTTATTGTTTACCAGCTAGGTGATGACCAGATAAATCACGGGGTTGGTTGTGGTCTTTATGATCCTCTCGGAAATGCTGACAAAGGAATGATCAAAAACTTGATGAATAAGTATCTATTTGAGAGGTGCTTTAATCCGACAACCAGTGAGAATAATTATGAGAATCTTTTAAGTTTGCTTTTGAGGAATATTCCATTTGATGCTCTCAGGGAAGATCATTTTGGTAAAATTCCTGACTTTAAGTTAAAAACGATTGTTGGTGTTCTTGATATACAAACTCTCTCTGAATTTTGGAAGGAACATAGAGAAAAAATCAAGAAACTAAACTTTGAGAATTCAGGTAAAAAAATATTTATGGGAACACGATATGTAAATTCAGATTCTGAGGATATTTTTGCGTCCTATCAAAACGACTTGCCACGTGTATATAAGGCACTCGATGATTATATCGATAACCCTACTGGCAAAGGGGAGTCGCCCGCATAGCGGGCGGTTTGCGCGCGCACTGGGAGGGTGGGGCAAACGCAAAGACATTTTTTGCCTACTTTGTTATAATTCACAAAAAGCGGACATGTCGACCCGCTCTCATATAAATCAACTAACCTTTTATAACTATGGCTAAAAAAATTTCAACTGAAGAAGTAAAGAGTAAATTGGATAAAAACGAGAACTTTTATCTCATTGATACATTGGCGGCCAACAGCTTTGAGGCGCGCCACATCCCCGGAGCAAAAAGCATGCCGTATGGAACTGATTTTATAAAACAATTTGAGCAAGTAATTAACGCCCAGAAAGACGCAGAGATCATAACTTATTGCGCCTCAAATGGATGTCAGCTATCAGCGTTGGCCGCCAATGCTCTTGAAGAAGCCGGCTATACGAATGTTGGTCATTATGTTGACGGTCTCGCAGGTTGGCAAAACGCAGGCCATAAATTTGAAGGAGAAGCGACGAAATAGTTTGGATTAAGGGAGTAAAATTATGCGCACACTGGGCGAGTGTGGCAAGCACAATATGGTAAACTACAAGGGTCGATTAATAACTAACCATAAAAACTATGAAAACTCTAAAATGTGATATGTGCGACCATGAAGCACAGGGCGAAACGTTTGGGGAGTGGATGAATAATCTCAAGCCACATTATACCGAGGCGCATGCTGAAGTTATGAAGGGAAAGGCAGATCTAACTCCCGAACAACAAAAGACGGAAATGCAGAAGTGGATGGACGAGAACAAGGCAAGATTCGAAGCCGCGTAGTTTTGCCGCACAAACATCGCCGAAGCCACAGAGCGAACACGAAGCAAACACCGAGCTCCATTTAGTAAATACCCGGAAAAGTCCTTATTTTAAATCATGTCATGCCTCTTTTGATCCTCTATATCACTAGATTGATATAGTAAAAATGCTTGATTTATCAGTGGATACTAGGCCAGTTTTTTAGGGCTGATTATGTCGGCTTTTTGCACCAAGTCGTAATACAAATATCCTTATTGCACTTTTTGTGGATATCTGGTAATATGGGAATACGTGTTTCAACTTAGACAAAACAAGTAAAACTATGGAGAACAAAGCACAGCAAAATGACAAATTTATGGCAGGTACTCACAAAAAGCACTTCTGGGGTAAGGATTATGAATACCAGAGTTTTTTGCCGTCTCCGGTAAATCATCCCTACGAGTGGCAAGATAAAAGAATTCCTGTTCTCCTTGAAGAGGCAATTAGACTTGTCGGAGAATTAAATGCTTATTCCATCCTTGTGCCGGATGTAGATTTTTTCATTCAAATGCATGTGCGCAATGAAGCGGTAAAATCCAGTCGCATTGAAGGCACTCGCACTGGTATGGATGAAGCTGTTTTGCCGGAAGAAGAAATCTCTCCGGAAAAAAGAGATGACTGGACTGAGGTACAAAATTATATTGCCGCAATGAATAAGAGTATTGCCCGATTGAATGAGCTCCCGATCTCGATGAGGCTTTTACAAGAAGCTCATAAGATTTTATTGTCCGGCGTTCGTGGTGAACACAAACAACCGGGAGAAGTTCGCACCGCACAAAATTGGATTGGCGGCACAAGTATTCAGACCGCCGCTTTTATTCCACCCCATCCGGAAGATATGGGAGAGGCCTTAAAGGACCTTGAATTTTTTTGGCATAACAAAGGATTGAATATGCCCCACTTAATCAAGATGGCTATTTCGCATTATCAGTTTGAGACGATTCACCCGTTCAATGACGGCAACGGGAGAATTGGCCGTATGCTCATCGGGCTTCATCTCATCGAGCTTGGAATTTTGCGAAAACCAACCCTGTATCTTTCGGACTTCTTTGAAAGAAATAAAGGTGCGTATTATGACGCGCTTACTTTTGTGCGAGAGAGGAATGATCTGGATCAATGGATAGTCTTTTTCCTCTCGGCAGTTATTGAGACGGCCAAAAAAGGCAAAGATACGTTCGAGAAAATTATCGATCTGCGTGCTCGCTACGAGAAACAAACTATGGAGCTCGGACGCCGGGCAAAACTGGCTCATAAACTTTTATTACAGTCATTTTCCATGCCTGCTTTTAAAGTTTCTGATGCATCAAAGTATCTTAACGCTTCAAACACGGCGACCAACACCCTTGTCGGCGAAATGGAGCGCGTTGGTATTCTTAAGGAAATTACCGGTTTTTCCCGTAACCGGATTTTTGTCCTGCACGAGTATCTGGAACTTTTTAAGAGATAAAGCTATGAAAAAGGAAATCGCCACAACAACTAAACAGGAAAGCTACTACAGATTTGGATTTGTGGGATTAGGATTTAGTGTCAGCCACTATTGAATTTAATTCCCGTCAGGTCCACCCTGTTTTGATAAAATCAACTTTATGTTATATTATCTAAACGATTGACAGTCAGGTGAGGAGAGTCAATTTCTCCAAAAACTTAAAACAGTCCCGTGGAATCCACGGGGCTGTTTTTATTGGGCACACAGAAAAACTAAAAGGAAAGCCGGCCATCCTTCTATTTTTGCCTCTGGTTCCGTATTCTGTCGCACGGGCGTATTTCTTCATATACGATATTCTGGTACATTTAAGATATGAAAATAGTTGTAGCTTCTCAAAATCCGGTTAAAGTAGAATCCGTAAAACGCGCTTTTGAAAGCATGTTTCCGGAAGAAGTGTTTGAAATAGCCGGCACTCCTGCTGTGTCCGGTGTACGTGATCAGCCGTGCAGTGATAAAGAAACATTGGAGGGCGCGTATAATAGAGTGGCACACGTTGTAAAAATGACGGATGCGGATTTTTGGGTTGGTTTAGAGGGCGGAATAGAAGATAAGGGCACCGAAATGGAAGCATTTGCGTGGGTGGTAGTGAAGGCAAAAGATAATAAAATAGGGAAAGGCCGGACGGGTGTATATATTTTGCCCCCGAGAGTAGCGGAGCTTATTCGGCAAGGGAAAGAATTGGGAGAAGCAGATGATATTGTATTTAAGAGAACAAATTCGAAACAAGAAAACGGCTCGGTGGGTATTCTAACGGCGGACAGCATAGACAGAACGAAGTATTATACGGCCGCCGCCATACTTGCCCTTATTCCTTTTAAGAATAAAGAGTTATATTAAATTCTATCGATACGGGAATTCTTGAGCTTATTTATAAAGAATATATGTTTTTAAAGCGCAACGAGTCAGCTTTGGCGGAATGGTATACATTTTACACACAGTCTGGTACTATGGGCAGTAATACATGTAATTATGTATAAGGGAATATTAGATTTAGTAGCTATATTATAATGGATAATACACATATGGACGATGCAAACACACAAGAAAGTATGGAGGAAAACATATCATCTTCGGCTAAAGATATGTCGAGCCAGGTAAATATAACAATGAAGAAATCCAAGCTGGTTTATATTATAATCGCAGGCGTGATCGTTCTTATTCTTGTCGGACTGTTCTTCGCTAAAAGTCTTTTTGTAGCGGCAACGGTAAACGGTAGTCCGATAAGTCGTTTTTCCGTTATTAGCGAGCTTGAAAAACAAAGTGGTGCGCAGGTGCTTGGAGCCATAATAGATCAAAAGCTTATTAAGGCCGAACTTGATAATCAGGGTGTAAGCGTGGCGGAGGAAGAGATAGATGCGGAAATTAAAAAAATTGAAGAACAAATTGCAAGCCAGGGCGGAGAACTAAGTCAGATTCTCGCCGCGCAAGGCGTTACAGAAACGGAACTTCGTGAACAGATTAGTATCCAGAAACGATTGGAAAAAATATTAGCAGATAAAATTGTTGTTTCAGATGAGGAGGTAAATGCGTATATCACGGATAACGCCATTACTCTTCCGGAGGGAATGACAATGGAGGTGTTTGTCGGACAGATTAAAGAGCAGTTAAAAAATCAGAAATTTCAGCAGGAAGCAGGGCAATGGGTATCTGATGTAACGGCAAGTGCGGACATCAAATATTATATCGAATATTAAACAAATAAAATAAGCATGTTTCTTGGAATGAGTAAGTACTGCAGAATAAACCGCCTTATTGGCGGTTTATTGTTGTTATGGAAAAATTGATAATTTATAATGGCGTATATATGGAATCTGTAAAAAATACCGATAAAAATATACACGCCGTCTTTGAAGGGGGCGGCGTAAAAGGGACGGGACTTGTAGGGGCCGTGCAGGTAACGGAGGATCACGGATATATATTTGACCGTGTCGCGGGTACTTCGGCGGGTGCTATTATAGCCGCTCTTATAGCGGCCGGTTATACGGCAAGCGAAATGAAAGAAATTATGTTTGCATTGGATTATAGGAAGTTTAAAGATAAGGGACTGGGAGACAGTATACCGCTTGTAGGACCTCTTGCGAGTTTGCTTATTACAAAAGGTATTTATGAAGGAGATTATTTTGAAAACTGGTTAAGAGATTTGCTCTTACAAAAGAATATCAGAACTTTCAAGGATCTTTTGATTGATGAAAACATCAAAGACTCGACGTACAGATACAAGCTTCAGGTCATAGCGTCGGATGTTTCGCGCGGAAGACTTATTACACTTCCGCATGACGTGAGCGAATATGGTTTTGTACCCAATGATTTTGATGTTGCAAGAGCTGTTAGAATGAGTATGAGCATTCCTTTTTTCTATAAGCCGGTTATCATGAAAAATGCAAAAGGGGACGCTTCATTCATTGTAGACGGAGGAATTTTAAGTAATTATCCCGTTGGAATTTTTGATCCCGTGGGAAATACGAGTCCTCTCTGGCCAACATTCGGCTATAAACTGGTGGAACCGGATGAATATAAGCCACACAATATCAACGGTCCGGTAAGCCTTTTAGCGGCACTGTTTTCGACCATGATGGAGGCGCATGATGCAAGATATATTAAGGATACGAATTTCCAGCGTACGATACCCATAGAAACGCTGGGTGTCCAAACCACCGATTTTGATACGACCATAGAGAAAAAACAGGAGCTTTATGAAAGCGGAAAAAAGGCCGCAGAGGAATTTTTCCAAAAGTGGAACTTTGAAGAATACAATCAAAAGCGTGGAAAAGGAGAAAGCCGCAGACAGCAAGTTTGGAAATCGAAAGAAGAGGCGGGATGATTATTAATTGATTTATCTCTGCTTTTTGTATATACTGTACCCACAGTATGGCAAAAAAAGCATCAAAAAAGAGTACGTCACGCAAAAAGAGCGTATTGTCGAAGGCAGAACTACCCCCCCTCGGCAATGCCCATGCTATACAGGTGCGTGGCGCACGTGCGCACAATTTGAAAAATGTCTCTGTTGATATTCCGCGTGATAAATTTGTTGTTATTACGGGACTTTCCGGATCAGGGAAATCATCGCTTGCTTTCGACACCGTTTATGCCGAAGCCGAACGACGGTTTGTTGAATCTCTTTCTGCGTATGCGCGTCAGTTCTTGGGTGTAAAAGAAAAGCCGGATGTGGATTCCATAGAAGGCCTTTCACCCGCTATTGCCATTGATCAAAAAAGTGTTTCGCGTAATCCGCGTTCTACCGTAGGCACCATCACGGAGATTTATGATTATCTGCGTATCTTATATGCGCGTATTGGTATTCCGCATTGTCCGGAGTGCGGAAAACCCGTTCGCCGGCAAAGCGTGGATGAAATTATCGCCCGTATTCTTTCCATGCCGGTCCGTACACAGGCGATATTATTAGCTCCCATTGTGCGCGGCCGCAAAGGAGAGCATAAGGGGGTGCTTGAAGAAATACAAAAGAAAGGATTTGCCCGCGTGCGGATTGATGGTGTCGTGATACGAACGGAGGAAGCGGTGGATAAAGCGCTTGATCCGAAAAGAAAACATAGTATTGAGGTTGTGGTGGATCGTATTGTGGTGGACGATGGACTGGATCGTCCGCGTCTTGCTGATTCATTGGAGACTGCCCTTAAAATAGGAAAAGGTATTGCGGCGGTGGATACCGGAAAAGAGGAACTTATGTTCTCGGAACATTTTGCATGTCCCGATTGCGGTGTTTCGTTGCCGGAATTGGAGCCGCGGCTTTTTTCGTTTAACAGTCCGTATGGTGCTTGTCCGGCATGTACCGGCATTGGACATACGCTTGAAATTGATGCCGATTTAGTATTTCCCAATAAGACACTCACGCTTGCGGAAGGTGCAATACAGCCGTGGGCGAAAGCATCGCATAGGGTGGGGCGCCAGTCATGGTATTGGTGGATGCTGGAAGATGTAAGCGAGCGGCATAAATTTTCTTTGCATACTCCTATAAAAGATCTCCCAAAGTCGGCGGTGAATGTTATTTTAAATGGCGACGACACCGATTCGAAAGAAGGAAAACAGGGGTTTGAGGGTGTGATTTCGAACTTAAAGCGGAGGTGGAAAGAAACAGATTCGGAATGGACGCGTGCCGAAATTGAAAAATATATGCGTTCGCAGGTATGTCCGGCATGTAATGGAGCACGCCTTAAGCCGGAATCGTTGGGAGTTAAAATTAATAAGAAAAATATTGCAGATATTGGCCGCATGGACGTGCAATCCGCGGCACCGTTTTTTGAAGATATTCTTGAGCAGTCATCTTTCGAGCAGAAAAAGATTACACGTCCTCTTGTTAAAGAAATTGTGGGTCGTCTTACGTTTCTTATTGATGTTGGTCTTGAATACGTTACCCTTGATAGGGAATCCACAACTCTTTCGGGCGGAGAAGCGCAACGCGTGCGTCTTGCCACGCAGATAGGATCCCGTCTTACGGGAGTTACTTATGTATTGGATGAGCCCTCTATCGGACTTCATCCGCGGGACCACGGACGTCTTATCGAAACACTCAAAAAATTACGAGATTTAGGAAATACTATTCTGGTGGTTGAGCATGATCGTGAGACAATGCAGGAAGCCGATTGGATTATTGATCTGGGTCCGGGTGCCGGAAAGCATGGGGGTATGATAATTTTTGAGGGTACGGCAGAGGAGCTTTTGAAGGCATCAACGCTTACCGGGCATTATCTTTCTCATAGAAAACATATAGCGATACCGGTAAGCACGCCACCGAAAAGCAAGAAAACATATCTCACCATAAAGGGAGCTTCGGGGAATAATTTAAAAAACATTACAACAAAAATTCCATTGGGTGAATTTGTGTGTATTGCGGGCGTTTCCGGATCCGGTAAAAGTACGCTTGTAAATGATACGCTGGGAAGAGCGCTTATGCAGTATTTCTATCGTTCAAAGGCGGAACCGTCGCCCCATAAAAGTATAGAGGGACTTGAGCATATCGATAAGGTTGTTATTGTGGATCAGTCTCCTATTGGGCGTACGCCGCGATCAAATCCGGCAACATACACGGGAGCTTTTTCTTTCATAAGGGAAGCGTTTGCGCGTACAAGAGAGGCACGCTCGCGGGGATATAAAGCGGGACGATTCAGCTTTAATGTAAAAGGAGGGCGATGTGAAGTATGTGAGGGGCAGGGAGTGCGAAAGATAGAAATGTATTTTCTCCCCGATATTTATATCGAGTGCGAAGAATGTCGCGGTAAGCGGTATAACCAAGAAGCGCTTTCCATTTTATATAATGAACGCACGATAGCGGATGTACTTGAAATGCCCATTGAAGAAGCGTATATATTTTTTAAAGATATTCCGGCAATTGCCTCACGCCTTGAAACGCTTGTTCATGTTGGTTTGGGGTATATGCACCTGGGACAGCCGGCAACCACTCTTTCCGGCGGGGAGGCACAGCGTGTAAAATTGGCAACGGAGCTTGCAAAAAAGGCAACGGGAAAAACGTTGTATATTTTGGACGAGCCAACCACGGGGCTTCATTTTGAGGATATCAGGCGACTTTTAGAGGTACTGCGCGCCCTTGTGGAAAAGGGAAATAGTGTTCTTGTAATTGAACATAATACGGATGTTCTTAAAAATGCCGATTGGATTATTGAATTAGGTCCCGAAGGAGGATCCGCGGGAGGGATAATTGTTGCCGAAGGAACACCGAAAGATATCGCAAGTACAAAGAAATCCCCTACTCAAAAATGGCTTATATAAAGAGCTTTTAGTGCTTTAAGGGGGGAAGTTGACCTTTTTTATGGATTATGTTATTATGCGCACATGGTATCAATGCATCCACAAAAGGCGGTAGAAATACTTACGGCGGAATTACCTAAACGATCGGGAGCTGTTCTCGAGAAGCGTTTTGGTTTGGGTAAAACCGGCAAGCGTCAAACGCTTGAAGCTATTGGAAAAGGGTATGGCATAACACGGGAACGTGTACGCCAGATTGAGCGCGATAGCATAATACGTATTAAAAAGAGTGCGGCATATAAGGATGTTATGCCGGTGTTTTTTGTATTTGAGGAATATATAACACAGAAGGGAGGTATTGTTGCGGAAGATCAGCTGGTACGCCAGTTTGATACGGACGGAAAGTCGCAAAATCATATCGTTTTTTTGCTCACATTAGCACCGGCAATAGATCACAAGCCGGAGAACGATGAACTTGCAAGTCGGTGGATAACCAATACTGAAAAAATGACTGCCGTAGAAAACGCTCTTAATGCCGTACATGCCGACATCGAGCAAAGCACAAGTCTTCTTTCGCGTGATGAATTGGTAAGCAAGGTGCAAAACCATATGGAGGCGCATAATGTATCGGCAGACTCCGATGAGCTTGATCGGTACATTGGTATTTCAAAATGCATCGGAGAGAATTGCTTTGGTCAGTGGGGACACGCAAGTTCGAGTCTTGTGCGTCCGCGCGGCGTGCGCGATATGGCTTATTTGGTATTTCAGCGGGAAGGGAAGCCTCTTCATTTTTTGAGTGTGGCAAATCTTATCCGTGATCTTGTAGCGGAACGCAGTGTTCATGCGCAAACAGTGCATAATGAGCTTATTAAAGATAGCCGTTTTGTGTTGGTGGGGCGCGGTATGTATGGTCTTCGGGAGTGGGGGTACGAACCGGGTACGGTACGGGATATTATTATGCGCATGCTCCGAAAAGATTCGCTTACCAAGGAAGAAATTGTGGATAAGGTGCTTGATAAACGGCAGGTAAAAGCTAATACCATTCTTATTAATTTGCAAAATAAAAAGTTTTTTAAAAAGCTTTCTGACGGCCGGTATACGGCGGTGGCATAAAGAACAATGTCGATATCTTATTGGTTTGGCGGGCGCCTTTCATGATATACTTATCATGCAGGGAGGGAAACTCATAAGATAACGATGTGCGTGTATTGTGGAAACTCAATTGACAATTTCTCTTTTTAAGGCGGCGGTAACTACATGGTTCATTTGGTTGCCTGTTTTGTCGTTCCTTGTTCTTGTGGTTACATGGCTTGATTATAAGCGCACGATATTTATTGCCGATGTTGAGTACGTTTTTTTGGAGGTACGCGTGCCTCGTGAAATTAGGCGCGGACCCAAGGCAATGGAGCAGTTATTTACCTCTATTTACAGTATTCTTAACTCTACGGTTCCGAGCCATATTATTGACGGTCTTTTATATGGAGAGATAGCGCTTACTATGTCGTTTGAAATTGTTTCCATTGGCGGAGAAGTACATTTTTTTATTAAGACGCCTAAGAAATTTAAAAATATTCTCGAAGCAAATTTGTTTGGATGTTATGCCGATCTGGAAATTGCCGTGGTTCCCGATTACACCGAGCGTATGCCGAGTACGTATGCCGACCTTGCCGAAAATAATTATGAGTTGTGGGGATCGGAGCTTGTCTTGATGACGGACGATGTTTATCCCATTCGTACATATGTGGAGTTTGAATCCATGGATGAATATGCTCAGTTGGATCCCATTGCCACGCTCGTTGAAATGTTGAGTAAGTTGCAGGTGGAAGAGGAGCTTTGGATACAGTTTATTATTGTTCCGGCGGGTATGGAATGGCGCGCAAAAGGGCAAAAAGTGGTTGAAGGGTTGCGTACTCAGTCAAGCAAAACAACTATAATAGGAGGAGAGAGTACGGTATCCATGGTGGATAGAACACCCGGACAAACAGATATTATAAAAGCAATAGAGCGTAATATTTCAAAGCCGGGATATTATACCGTTATTCGCTATGTTTATATAGCACCTAAAAGTATCTACAATAAGGATCTTGCACGAACCGGTATCCCAAGCGCGTTTAATCAGTATCAAGCACAAACACTAAATGCCTTTCGGCATGATTTTAGTGTACGCACGCAAACAATATGGCATAAGCATCCTTATTTTTTCCCCACCTGGCGGCTTTTACAAAGACGAAAGTCTATTTACGATTCATTTATAAAGCGTTCATTTCCGGAAGCGCCATTCTTTAAGCAATTATTCACCGGACAAACACTGTCGGCGGATATTCCCATTTTTAACACAGAAGAACTGGCAACGTTGTATCATTATCCAACAGATATTGTTCTTACCGCGCCGTCAATGAAGCGCGTGGAGTCGAAGAAGGTGGGTCCTCCCGCGGGACTTCCTATTTTTCAGGAAACGGGAGATAGTATTCAGGGTTTTAAGAATAAATAAAGAAACGATATGGATGGATCGGTGTCATATACCATACTTGCTGTCATAAAATCACTTGCGCTTCTTATTACGTTATTTTCATGGGTAATGATTGTTTATGCTATTATGAAAAAGCGGGAATTTATGGAAGCTCGTCCCGGAGACATGCTGGCGAAGAATACGGAACCAAAAAAAGATCCCGATTTACAGAATAATATTCGTACCCAAAAAATTGCCCGCGAAGGATGGACGCGTATCACCGGCAAGATAGATGCAACAGAACAAAAAGATTTTAAATCGGCAATTATTGAAGCGGATGCATTGGTTGATGCCGTACTAAAAGCGTATAATTATTCGGGTGAAACCATGGGAGATCGTATGAAATCCATAAAAAAGGATGAACTGCCAAGTCTGGATGATTTATGGCAAATACATAAACTGCGCAATACTGTTGCGCACCATCCTACGTACGAAATTACCTCAAAGAGGGGAGAAAGTGCTCTTAAAACATACGAAAAAATACTGCGGGAATTGGGGGCAATATAAATACAAAAACTATGTATACTAATCTTTAAAAATGGATGACAGCGTAGCCTATTTTGCAAAAACAAATTTCCGCAATAAAGAGCGGATGTTTGGTATACAAAAAAAAGACCGCCGCCAGCACATGTATGTTATCGGACAGACCGGTACGGGGAAATCGACGTTTCTTAAAAATATTGCGCTTCAAGATATACGATCGGGGCATGGTATTTGTATTGTTGATCCGCACGGAGAATTTGTGGAAGAAGTTCTCGAAATGATTCCATCGGAGCGCATTCGAGACGTTATTTATTTTAACCCGGCCGATAGTAATAATCCGGTAGGTTTTAATGTCCTCGAAGTGCCGGAACAGACAACGAATACGGATTACCGTACCATTGCCGCCTCGGGTCTTATGGGGATTTTTACCAAAATTTGGGCGAATGTCTGGTCATCGCGAATGGAATATATTCTCAATAACGCCGTACTTGCCCTTCTTGAAATGCCGGGCGCAACGCTTTTGGGTATTCAACGTATTCTTATCGATAAAGAATACCGCAAAGAAGTGCTCTCTCATGTGAAAAACGATCAAGTGCGCGCTTTTTGGACGCAGGAATACGATTTATGGGAGCCGCGATTTCGTAATGAAGCCATAGCGGCCATTCAAAACAAAGTGGGACAATTTTTATCTTCTCCCCTTATTCGTAATATCGTAGGACAGCCAAAAACATCACTTAATCTGTATGATGCGATGAATCAAGAGAAGATTATTTTGGTAAATGTATCGAAGGGGCGTATCGGGGAAGATAATTCCCAGCTTTTGGGAGCTATGATTATTACCAAAATTCAGTTGGCAGCCATGGAGCGTGTACAAATTCCTGAAGATGATCGGAAGGATTTTTACTTATATGTTGATGAGTTTCAAAATTTTGCAACGGATTCATTTGCGTCCATTCTTTCCGAGGCGCGTAAATATCGTCTGAATATTATCATTGCTCATCAATACATCGGACAACTCGTTACCGAAACAAGCACCAAAGTGCGGGACGCTGTTTTTGGAAACGTGGGCACAATGGTTACGTTTCGCGTGGGTGCTACGGATGCGGAGTTTTTGGAAAAAGAATTTGCGCCGGAAGTAACCATTCAGGATTTAGTCGGTCTTCCTAATCATAATATTTTTCTAAAACTTATGATTAACAATGTGCGGTGCGCGCCGTTTTCAGCAACAACTCTGCCGCCATTAGCTATTGATACCGAAGAGCGTACAGCGGAAAAAATAATAGAATATTCTCGAAAGACCTATGCACGTAATAAAGATGAGGTAGAAACGGAAATACGTGCACTAAGCAAGATAATTGATGCCATACCCCAGTCCAAGTCGCATAAGCCGATATCGCCTGTAAGGTCGGACCACGCACCTGCGCGTCCTGTTATCGTGCCTCGGCGAGAACCGCCCAAACAGCATGAGTCGTATTCTTCATCGCACGTAAAAAAGGAGAAGGAAGATGTTCCTGTTCCGCAACCAACAAAACCGGTAGAGCCCAAAAAAGTTCTTTCACTGGCATCTCTTCTTCCCAAAAAAGAAGAAAAGAATGACGCTACTGATATAAGAAAAGAGTACACATCACGAAAGGAAGAAAAAAAGCCGGAACGGAAAAAGAGGCCGGCAGGTATGACAGATTTAAGAGAAGCTCTTCATCGCGCACTGCAAAAAAAGAATTCTCCTGTGCGGGAAAACACGCAAACATCTTCGTCAAAAGAAACAAAGCAAGAAGTGCGCGGAGAACGGCTTGAGCCCGGGCAAAGTGTAAAGCTGTAATACTCTTAGGTACGCGTTATGTAACCCGCTCAACGTACGCCCCCGTTTCTGTGTTAATGCGTACGATATCTCCGGGCTCAATAAACATGGGAGTATTTATTACAGCCCCTGTTTCGAGAGTAACCTGTTTAACGCCTCCTTGTGCTGTATTTCCCTTTACGGCCGGTGGTGCTTCTTTTACGGCAATATCCACTTTTATGGGAAGGACGATATCCAGGAGCTTATCGTTGATGTAGCGTGCGAGTATTTCGGATTGCGGCTTCAAGTATTTTATTTTGTCTCCCAACGCATCTATTGCTATAACAAAGCGCTCGCCGGGTTTACCGGAGGGGTAAAATGTGCAGGTATCTTTATTGCAAAATACAAAGATAGCGGATTTTTTCTCTATGGACAACTCCTTAAAGGTGTCCGATTGCTTGAATGTCTGGCTTGATACGGATCCCGTTTTAAGGTTGCGTATTTTTGTTTGTGCCACGGGACGGCGCTGTTGCATGCGCATAAAATTATACTCAACCACTTCGTAGGGTTCGCCGTTCCATTCGAAAAGAGTTCCTTTTTTTAGCTCGTTATAGTCCAGCATTATGTTATGTGTAGTTTATAACAATATCTCAAAAATAACGGGATATATTACATGTTGCATACGGTGTATTTTGAGTGCAGGTTGATTTTACGCCATTTTTAGCTACAATTCAACCTATGGCAGAATCAAGTACAAAAACGGAATATGAAGTCGTTGTTGGTATTGAGGTGCATGCGGAGTTAAATACGCGCACGAAGATGTTTTGTTCATCCCGGAATGATCCGCATGAGTCTCATCCCAATATGAATATTTGTCCGGTATGTATGGGGCATCCCGGGACATTGCCGGTTATTAACAGGGAAGCTGTAATGAAGGTTATTCGGGTTGGACTTGCTTTGAGAGGAGAAATTAATGCGTTTTCACAATTTGACCGTAAGAATTACTTTTATCCTGACTTGCCAAAAGGATATCAGATATCACAGTTTGAATATCCCATCGTAACGGGGGGCATGTTAGACGGTGTTCATATAACGCGTGTTCACTTGGAGGAAGATGCCGGACGGCTTCAGCACATGCCGGACAACACGCTCGTGGACTATAACCGTGCCGGCGTGCCTCTTATGGAACTAGTAACGGAGCCGGATATTCGTTCCGCCGCGGATGCAAAACATTTTGCAGAAGAGCTTCGCGCGCTTCTTCGATATGTCGGTGCGTCGGATGCCGATATGGAAAAGGGGCAAATGCGCATAGAAGCAAATATCAGTTTGCGTCCCAAAGGAGAAGAAGTATTCGGCACGAAGGTGGAAGTTAAAAATATTAATTCATTCCGTGCGGTAGAGAAAGCTATTGAATATGAAATGGACCGACAGGCTGTATTATTGGATGCGGGAGAGAATATAACACAGGAAACGCGCGGATGGAATGACGTAAAGGGGATAACGGTATCTCAACGTAAGAAGGAAGGGTCGTCCGATTATCGCTACTTTCCGGAGCCGGACTTACCGCCTCTCCATCTTACCAAAGAGGAAGGATGGGACATTGAGGCTATTCGAAATACATTACCGGAACTCCCCGCGGAAAAGCGAGAGCGTTTTTCAAAACAGTACCCTATAAATGAAAAACAGCGCGAAACACTTATCGCCGATAAAGCATATGCGGATTATTTTGAGCAGGCGGCATCGGAACTTCGTGAATGGCTGAACGGCAAACAAGAATCGAAAGGTGAAGAAAGGGCTATTACGCTCTTGGCGAATTATCTTACATCGGACGTTCAGGCTCTGATGATTGAAAAAAGTGCACACATATCACAAATTCTCATAACACCGGAGAATCTTGCCGAGCTTGTAAAAATGATTTTCACCAATGAAATATCCTCACGAGTAGCAAAAGATGTGCTCATGCGCATGTTTGCCGATGGGTCCGATCCGTCCGTTATTGTACACGAAGAAGGGCTTGCGCAGGTGAGCGACGCGGGCGCTCTCGAGACGGTTGCAAAAGAAGTTGTAGAGGAGAACGTAAAGATGGCGGAAGATTATAAGAACGGGAAAGAACCTGCTTTGCAGGCGCTAGTCGGAAAAGTAATGGCAAAAACAAAGGGAGCCGCCAATCCGCAGGTGGTACGAGACGTATTGACGCAATTATTACAGGAGTAATATTATGCATGCATGAGTCTTCGACGCCTCCTCATCATAAGAGGAAAGTAGGCGGAACGACCATTATAGCGGAGGCATGGTTATCGTAACCATGCCTCATTTACGTCTAGATTACTTATTGCATAAGTTTAAGCTCTGCTGGGTATGCTGGAAGGGGTGTTGCATGTATGTAACGCCTTTTAATATGCAAGAAATACCTGTATAAGATCTTCCGCTTCTTCTTGGCTGGAAATCCATCGAATATTTTTATCTCTCTTAAACCATGTCATTTGGCGTTTTGCGTATTGCCAGTTTTTTTGTATGAGAACATGCTCCAGCTCTTGTAAGCTTCCGAAGACCTCATTCTCGGGAGCTTTTAAATACTCCAATGCATAAGAATATTCAAAGCCAAGTTCGCGGATGCGTTCTTTTGGTATGCCGTTTTTTATAAGACTCTGCACTTCATTAATGAGGCCGTTTTCCAGCATGTCATGCACCATATGAGTAATGCGTTTTTTTGTTTCTTCTTCGGTTCGTTTTATACCGAGCATAAGCGTGTTATATTGCGGATCCTTTTTTATGAGAGGGACCGATCCGAGTGCCGTTGTAATTTCTATCGCGCGTATAAGGCGCCGTGGATTATCAGGATCAATAGCGTCCGCACGCGCCGGATCGCATTTTTGCAGGAGTGCAAAAAGTTCTTTCGTTGTTTTTTCGGATAAGTCTTCACGGAGTTTTTTATTGGGAGGTACTTTCGGCGGTACGATGCCGTATACAACGGCATCTATATAGAGTCCGGTACCGCCAACGAGGAAGGGTGTTTTGTCGCGCGAGAGAATGTCTTTTATTGCTTTGTCGGCACAGTTTTTAAATTCAGCGACTGTATATGTTTCTTTTGGATCTATAAAATCAATGCAATAATGGGGAATATTCTTATAGGTGAATGTCGTTTTTTCCATTCCATCTCTTTTTTGCCATTGCCCGGAAATTTTATTCGTACCAATAGCAAGGTCTCTATACACTTGCCGGGAGTCAGCCGATATAATTTCACCGTCATATTTTTTAGCCAAAAAAACCGCCAACTCGGATTTTCCGGATGCGGTTGGTCCTACGATTGCAATAAGGGAGCGTGCCGGCATTTTTATCTACAAAATATGTTCAAATTTTTTAAGCAGTGCGTCAATTTTTTGTACGCCGCCGTCTTTATTGCCATGTTCGCGTACGCTCACCGTTTCGGCATCTTTTTCTTTTTCACCGATAATAAGAAGATAAGGAATCTTTTCTTTTTCGCCCTCGCGGATTTTTTTACCGATAGATTCATTGCGCGTATCAAGTTCCACACGAATATTATGTTCTACAAGTTTTTGCATAACGGTATGGGCATAGTCATGTACTTTGTCGTTTATTGAAAGTACTTTTACCTGAACCGGCGCGAGCCAGAATGGAAATGCACCGGCGTAATGCTCAATTAAGAGTCCGAAAAAACGCTCGGGAGATCCGGTAATGGCGCTATGCACCATAACGGGGCGCCGTTTTTTGCCTTTTTCATCGATATATTCGAGATTAAAGCGTTCCGGCTGATTGAAATCTATTTGAATGGTGGAAATTTGCCATTCCCGTGCGAGTGCGTCTTTCACAATAAGATCCATTTTAGGGCCGTAAAAAGCCGCTTCGCCTTCTGCGGTAACAAAGTCTATGGCATTATTTTTAAGAAGTTTTTTGAGTGTTGCCTGTGATTTTTTCCATACGGCATCAGTGCCAAGATATCCTTCTTTATTTTTTTCATCACGAAGGGATAGGCGGATATAATAAGAAAGCCCGTAGCGCTTCATGGCAGTATTAATGCTGGTAAGAACATTTTTAAATTCTTGTTCTACTTGATCTTCCCGTAGAAATGCGTGTCCGTCATCCTGGGAAAAGGATCGAAGGCGAGTAAGACCGGAAAGCTCTCCCGGTTTTTCATCCCGATAAAGAAGAGAGAAGTCGGCATAACGAACGGGCAGATCCTTATAGCTCCGTATTTCCGAAGCATAAATTTGCGTATGCTGGGGACAATTCATGGGCTTTAGAAAATACGCTTCTTTTGAATAGTTTGATGATACATGAAACATATCATCCTTGAACTTTTCATAATGTCCCGAATTCATGAAAAGTTTGTCTTTATTTATTTGGGGTGTTTGCACTTCTTCATACCCGATTTCGGTACGAAGCGCATGCGAGAAGTTTTTAATGCGACGCAATATACCGGCGCCCTTGGGGGTGTAAAGAGGAAGACCGGGACCAACTATGTCCGAAAATACAAAAAGTCCAAGCTCGCGGCCGAGTTTTCTATGATCGCGCCGTACGGCCTCTTCCAAAAGCATAAGGTGGTCTTCCAGTTCTTTTACTGTTGAAAATGCCACGCCGTATATGCGGGTAAGTTGGGGATTTTTTTCATCACCGCGCCAGTATGCCCCTGCGAGTTTCAAAAGCTTGAACGCATCGGGATTGATTTCCTTTGTGTTTTTAACATGTCCGCCCTTGCAAAGATCCACAAAATTACCGGTTGTATATGCGGTTAAATCTTTTTTATCTTTCGTGAATTCTTTTATTAAATCAAGTTTAAACGGTTGGTTTTTAAAAAGAGAACGCGCTTTTTGGGGAGTAATTTTTTCGCTGGAGAACGGAAGATTTTCATTGATAATTTCTCGCATGCGTTTTTCAATGGCAGGAAGCTCATCTTCGCTTATTGGTTTGGAAAATTTAATATCGTAGTAAAAACCGGTATCAATAGCGGGTCCAATGCCCAGCTCCGCCTTGGGATACTTTTCCAAAACGGCGGTGGCCAAAATATGCGCCAGTGAGTGGCGGATATGCTCTATATTGGTGTTCGATTTTTTGTTTTGAGTCATGGGTGGATTGTAGCAAAAATTGAGAGAAAGGGAATATCGGCATTTTTTATCCTTAGCTATACCATAACTATAATTTCGTCGCAGATAATGGAAGTTTCACCCTCCCGTTCGTTTGTTTTTCCTTTTATGGATATGCAATTTTCTTCTTTTAAGTGTTCGCCATATTTTTTAAGCGCACTGGGGAATACGACAGCTTCGATGGTATCGGACAGATCCTCAATGCGAAGGAATGCCATGGTGTCTCCTTTTTTCGTGAGAATTTTTTTCATGTTTGAAATAAGCCCCGCCGTTGTAATGGCGGCACCGGAGCGGAATTGTTTTACGGTCGCTATGCTGGAATTCGATCGCGGAATTTTTTCTTTGAATGGATCAAGCGGATGTCCGGATACATACAATCCCAAGAGTTCCTTTTCCCAGCGAAGGCGTTCGGTCATAGACGCGGCTTCTACGGACGGAAGGCGGAGAAGAGGTGCTGTTTGTTCGGCGGGAAGAAGGGTAAACAGGGAAGACTGATTTTGCATTTTTGCCCTGCCGGCTTCACGTACATAATCCAAAATGGCATCCATATTAAGAAGTATGCGATTACGTTCCTCCAGATCATCAAACGTACCCGATTTTACGAGTGCCTCAAGGGATTTTTTATTGATGGTGCCCGCATTCATCCGGTTAAGAAAGTCTTCAAACGAAGTGAATACGCCGCCGGCTTTGCGTTCTTCTATAATGGCATCCGTAGTATTACTGCCTAAATTTTTAATGGCGGCAAATCCGAAGCGTATTTCATGTTCGGATACGATGGTAAAATCTCTATTGCTGGCATTTATGCTCGGTGGGGATACTGTTATATTAATGTTTTTGCATTCGCCTACCAAAAAAGCCATACGCTCAACATTTTTAGCATCGGCATTCATAATGGCGGCCATAAATTCTGCCGGATAGTGTACTTTAAGATATGCGGTTTGGTATGCAATAAGTGCATAACACGCCGCATGACTGCGGTTAAAACCATATCGGGCGAATGGCGGAAATAATTCCCATATGGCTTCGGCGGTTTCTTTCGGAATATCATTTTTCACCATGCCCGATATAAGTTTTTCTTGCTGTTCGGCAAGGAGATCCACAATTTTTTTACCGATTGCCTTTCGGAGCGTATCGGCTTCGGCAAGTGTGAAGCCGGCAAGGTCGCGCGCTATACGCATCATTTGTTCCTGATAGATACCAATGCCATAGGTACTGCGAAGTATGGGTTCCAGTTTGGGGTGCAGATGGGTAATTTTTTCCTCTCCGTGTTTTCGCTTAATGTATGATGGAATAAGTTCCATCGGGCCGGGACGATATAAGGAAACCATGGCAATAAGATCTTCAAATTCACTCGGACGAAGTTCTTTTAAGTATCTGCGCATACCTGCCGATTCAAACTGAAAGAATCCCGTCGTTTCTCCGCTTTTAAAAGGTTCAAATACACGCTCATCATCCAGAGGGATATCGTCAATTACAAGGGTAACGCCATGGCGTTCTTTAATGCGCAAAAGAGCATCTTCAATAATGCTTAAGTTGGCAAGACCGAGAAAATCCACTTTCAAAAGTCCCAAATCTTCCACGGCATGCATTTCGTACTGCGTAACAAGCGATTTTGCCGATTCTTCTCCGCCGCCGCTGGTGGCATACTGAAGCGGCATAACGTCCGTCAGGGAATCTTTGGTAATAACAACACCGCACGCATGCGTGGAGGCGTGCCGCACAACGCCTTCCAGTTTTTTAGCGGCATCCAGAAGTTCTTTTGTTTGCGGATCTTTTTTGTATAATTCTTCCAATTCGGCAACTTCGGCGAGAGCTTTTTCAAGACCGTATCCAAACGGGATGAGTTTTGCAATGCGGTCACAGAATCCATATGGAAGCCCCATAGCGCGTCCGGTGTCCCGTATAGCGGCTCGTGCCGCCATGGTGCCAAAGGTGATAATTTGCGCCACATGGTCGCGCCCGTATTTTCGGGAAACATATTCAATAACTTCATCACGGCGTGTATCGGCAAAATCCAGGTCAATATCGGGTGGACTGATGCGGTCCGGATTCATAAACCGCTCAAAGAGAAGATTATAATAAATAGGGTCAACGTTCGTGATGCCGAGAATATACGCCACTATGGATCCGGCGGCGGAACCGCGTCCGGGACCCACTACAATACCTTGATCTTTCGCCCAATTTACGAAATCCTGCACCATCAGAAAATAGGTGGTAAATCCGGTTTTCTCAAATACGGAAAGCTCATAGTGCATGCGGTCATAAATTTCCTTTGCAGGTTCGGGGTATCGGTTTTTAATACGACTTTCACACATTTCTTTAAGATATTCGGCATCTGTTTTTCCATCGGGGATAGGGTAATGGGGAAGTTGTATGGTGCCGAGCTCAAGTTTGAGATTGCATTTTTCTGCAACACGCAGAGTATTTTCAACAGCCTCCGGTATATGAGGAAATAATTCCTTCATTTCTTCCGGTGCCCGCACGGAATAATCATCCGATTTCATAGACATACGATTTGGATCACCCACGTGGGAGTTTGTTTGTATGGCGAGAAGCACGTCATGAGCGGCGGCATCTTCGGTATGGAGATAATGCGCATCCTGCGTTGCAACGAGGGGTATGGCGTTTGCGCGCGCGAATACGATAAGATCATCCACTACTTTTGGGTAATTCGGTACATTGGGATGATTGCCGATTTCAATATAAAAATTATCCGCACCGAAAATACTTCTATATTCGTCGGCAAGCTCTTTAGCTCTTTCTTGATCGTTTATTAAAAGGGCTTGCGGAATCTCGCCCGACAAACATCCCGAAAGGGCGATAAGGCCGTCGGCATGTTTCTTAAGAAGATTCTTGTCCATGCGGGGTTTGTAGTAATAGCCCTCCAGATTAGATGCCGTTACAAGTTTAAGAAGGTTTTTGTACCCGGTTTGATTTTTTGCCAACAAGATAAGATGAAAGCGCTTATCATCAATGCCGGCAATCTTACTCGTCATGTCGCCCGCCGTTATATATGCCTCCACACCGATAATGGGTTTAATACCTGCCTTGGTTGCTTTCTGATAAAATTCAATGGCGCCGTACAAATTGCCATGATCCGTAAGGGCAAGTGCCGGCATGTTCTTTTCTTTTGCGTGTGCGACAAGTTCATCGATCTTAGAGAGACCGTCGAGGAGACTGTAGTGGGAGTGGGTATGCAGATGTACAAATGACATAATTTTTCGATTCCTATATTTGGCGCGCTACTGCGTTGCAAGCTCCAGGGGCTCGACACCGTATACCCGATACGGCTTTCTCGCCGCTTCGCTTGCGCCTTGTATCGCATCCAAATCTAGAAATCTCTTAGTTTAGTTAAGGTCTCTGATTATTTTACCTTCGCGCCCTTGTCTATCCGGTAGGTAGGTTGAGTTTCATCCAAACATGCGAATCCTTACAATAATGAAAATAAGATTACTCGAATATATTTATTGTAAGTTAAATTTGAAAGAATTTCATCTTTCTATTATAAACAATCGTATACGGTAATTTTTATTGACTATGGTATCTATGGGCGTATAGTATAGGCATATGAATGAACAAGACATTCAAAAGCTTATAGGCGCGATGAAAGAGGTTTTTCCTACCGCCGAGATGGTACAAACCGGCTTTACGGAAGCATCAACAGACTGCCAAACCATGAAAACTGATATCGCGGAAGTACGCGCCGATCTCGGACACCTTACCAGTACCGTTGAAGACCTACGCGAACGTGTCGCAGTTATGCCAACCACGCATGATATGGAAGCCATTCTAGAACGAACTTACGGTTTCAATCAGATGAAAGCCGAACATAAGAGTATTAAACATGCAAGTAAAATAAATATATGCCCACTTGGATTATATTTGTAAAAATATTTGATATTATAACGATCCTTCTAGTATCTGCATCTGTCGTTTGGCTTTTCGCTACTTATAATGAAGAATTTTCGAGGACCCCATTCTTTTTAGGGATCTTTGTTCTGGCGGCTAGAGGGTTGGTGGTTGGATCTCTATATTATAGGGATATAAGAAAAACTTGGAACAAAAGTGTTTTCGATGCAATTGCGAGCACTATTCTTATTCTCCGATTCCCTTTCTATTCCAATGTATATTTCCGGGAGCGAGAGAAAGATTTGAAGAATCGGAGTTCTGTTAAATCAGAAGATTCATACGGGCTATAATAAACCTCATACTTTTGTATATGAAATATGACATCATATCTCTAACTTTCTTCTTAACCAACTTTTAAAATTTGCCGACAAAATGAGTGGTGTAATTTCTAATCGCCCAAAACACTGAAAAAAGAGCCGTGCAATACGGCTCTTTTTTTCAACAATATCCACACCTGTCTTTGCTCTCACTGCTCAAAAGATGCATTATGGGTGGTTTATGTGAGAAGACATGTTTATATTATTTATCTTCCTGTTTCTTTCGGAACGCTTTTACAATTTTCTCGAAATCGCCGGCGATGACATTTTCGATGTCGTGCCAATTTTTCTTGATGCGGTGATCGGTTATACGATCCTGCATAAAGTTATAGGTGCGGATTTTTTCAGAACGGTCTCCCGTACCTATTTGGTCTTTGCGGCTTTGCGCCACGTCACCAACATTTTTACGCTGTTCCTCCTCGTATACCTTTGCGCGCAATATGCCCATAGCACGTTCACGATTTTGGGTCTGTGACCGCTCCGCTTGAGAACGAACTATAATGCCGGTAGGTTTATGTAAAATACGTACCGCTGTTTCCACCTTATTTACATTCTGGCCGCCCGCTCCTCCGGCACGTGAAAAAGTGACCTCAATATCTTCGGGCTTAATATCCATTTCCGCCTGTTCCACTTCGGGGAGTACGGCCACCGATATGGTTGAGGTATGTACGCGTCCCGATTTTTCCGTTTTGGGAACGCGTTGTACTCGGTGCACGCCCGATTCATGTTTAAAATCTTCGTATACATTCTCGCCTCGAATAGCGAACACCACTTCTTTGTATCCGCCAAGGTCATTGCCGGATTCATCAATTTTAGTAAGTTTCCATCCTTTTTTTTCGGCATGACGCATGTACATCTGCGCTAATTCGTATGCAAAAAGAGCGGCCTCGTTTCCGCCGGCGCCGGCACGAATTTCCATAATAATAGAGTTGCGTGTCATGAGGGGACAGGGGTTAGATGAGTAGAGGCGGATTAATGTCGAGTGAGAAATTATTTGCGTACTTTGCGCGCAGTCGTTTTCTTTTCTTTTTGTTTTGCGGCTTTTTCCACTTTAGTGCGGAATTTTTCAACGCGGCCCGCCGTGTCTACCAATTTTTCTTTTCCGGTGTAAAAGGGATGACAATTACTGCAGATTTCAACGCTTGTGGATTCTTTCGTGGAGCCAACGGAAATAACATTTCCGCATACGCAGGAAATTTTTGCACCGGCAAAATATGGTGGATGAATATCCTTTTTCATGAGTGCTATAATACACCATATGGCTCATTCATGCAAGTATAATGGTCTATTTGCCTATGCAGAGCACAAAACTCTTGCGCGTGGCAATGCTCTATGGTAATGTGTTTCTTATGATATCTCCTATAAGCGAGGAAGAGAAAATAGCCGTAAGTCCTGAGATTTCCGCCATGTTCAAGGCAGGTATGCATATTGGATATGCAAAAACACGTCGTCATCCAAAAATGCGGCCGTTTATTTATGGCACAAAAAATAATGTTGAGGTTTTTGATCTGCAAAAAGTTCTTCCCAAATTTGAAGAGGCAAAAAATGTTATGCGTACGCTTGCTATGGAGCGAAAAACGATTCTTTTTGTAGCAACTAAAGCTTCGGCAAAAGATTGTATTCGCAAAATGGCGATGGAGCTTGGTATGCCGTATGTGGTGGAGAGGTGGCTGGGAGGAACGCTTACCAACTTTAAAATTATTCTCGAACGCGTGCAGTATTGGCAGGATTTGGAGCGCCAACAGGCGGAAGGAGAATTTAAAAAGTATACAAAACATGAAGCGCTTAAGCTCTCTCAACAAATTGAAAAGTTTCGATACATGTTTGGCGGGCTTGAAACAATGTCTCGTCTTCCGCATGCTATGGTTGTGATCGATATAAAAGAAGAGGAGCTTGCAGTTCGGGAAGCCGAGAAAAAAGGCATCCCCATTTTAGCCCTCTCAAATAGCGATACGGATCCTACGCATATTGCTCATGTTATTCCGGCGAATGATAATGCTAAAAGCAGTATAGAGTTTGTATGCGAAGCACTTAAAAAGGCCTATCAGGACGGACTTACGAAACAGATTCCGCTTCCTGAAGTTGTTCCGGCTCCTATTTCCGCGGAAAAAAATGGCGGAAAAGATGTTAAGCCTAAAATTGACACGGCGGCATAATAAAAATTATTAAGAGACCTTTTAAGATTATGGTATTATGGTAGACGTAGCAGTACTTAAAGAACTACGTGATCGCACCGATGCGCCGATTAACCGGTGCAAAGAAGCGCTTGAAAAAGCAGAGGGAGATATTCAAAAAGCGATTATCCTCTTAAGCGAAGAAGGCGTAAAGGTGGCTGCCAAAAAATCCACCCGCGAAACGGGTACGGGTATTGTGGAAGCATATATACACGGTGCCGGACGTATTGGCGTTCTTCTTGAAATCCGCAGTGAAACGGATTTCGTCGCACGTAACCCGGCATTCAAGCAGGTGGCGCATGATATTGCTATGCATATTGCCGCTGCAAATCCCGCAACGACGGAGGAAATGAACGAGCAACCCTTTGTAAAGGATGAATCGAAAACGGTTGGCGATGTGATAAAAGAAACCATTGCCCGTTTTGGAGAAAATATACAGGTCACGCGATTTACCCGGTTTGACGCCTAATGCGTTACCCTCGCTTTAGAGTATGTTTGATATCATAATCCGCTCTAGAGATATGATCTTCATATGATTATTCCGGCTTCTATTATTTTTGGCGTAAGTTTAGTGGGTATCATTGCTCTTTTGGTGCGGCGTATACGAAGTGCGTCATATATGAGCGATACCCAATTGCGGTACCTTCTCTTAAAAGAACCGCCTCTTTTTTTGCAAATGGTATATATGGTGCGGCATGGTATTCAGATATTCTGGTATCGTTATTGTCGCGATATATTATTTGCATTTATTATGAGGCAAATTTCGCGCGTGCGGATTTTTGTCTTGCATATTGAACATAATCTTTTTCGTATGGGCCATACAATACGGGAACGTAGTATTAGGCGAAAGCCTTCGGTTTATTGGCGCGATTTGCATGGGTGGCATAAAGCGGCGCGATGGAGTAAAAGAAAAAAGAATGTTATGAGTGAAAAACGAATTGAGGTGCGTGAATATACGCCGGATGATTTTGCTCCGGTTGAAATAAGCCGTAAATAAGCCACCTTAGCTCAGTGGCAGAGCAACACTTTTGTAAAGTGAAGGTCCTCGGTTCGAATCCGAGAGGTGGCTCTATTTTATAGAAAAAGATAAGGAAGATTCCAAGGCGTTGGACGCGCGAAGCGCGTGATGGCTTGAAACTGTCGTGTACGCTCCACGCGCTTCGCATGCGCTATGGTCATCATTACGAATTTTTAATAAAGTAAGTTTGAGTAAAGTCATAAAGAAACGACGCTCATGAAAAATTACGCTAAGAAACAAACACATAAAGGGAAAACGGCATACCGGACACCATCCGTTTTTCGATATAAAAAAACGGTGGAATATGGTAAGCTGAAAAAGGCAAAAAATGTAAATCGACCGCATTCATGATGTCTTCTCTTAAATTTGCCTATGCAAGGAAAGATGCCCCTTTACCAAAGGGGGTTGTTTGTGTGCGCATTACCGAAAAGAAAGAAAATATATTAGTACGATCCCCGGATACGCATGACGTTCTTGAAATCGGCATAGGGAAGGAAGGTGTTATAACGAGGCGACGCCTTGTTCTTGCGGCACGGAGAATTATTATATTTGCAAAATCTCAGGCTATTTCTCGTATCGCCATTTCCTTTTCAGATTTTTTATTTCCGCAGGTGACTATATCAAAAGAAGAGATTGCGGAACTTATTGCTGTTAATATGGAGATGGCAAATTTTGATTTTGTGGATTATAAAACGAAACCGAAAAACGGATGGCCGTGGGTTTTGAGTGTGGTGGTTATGGGTGATATTTCTAAAAGTGTCCGGGCGGCGTTTGTTAAAGGAAGTATTATAGGAGAAGAAGTTAATGCGTGCCGGCACCTCGCGAATATTCCCGGTGGAGAAATGACACCGAAACGTCTTGCGGAGGAAGCAAAAAAAGCCGCAAAGGGTACACCAATACGCGTAACCGTTTTTGATGAAAAAGAGATAGCGCAAAAAAAGATGGGAGGCATAATAGGGGTTTCCCGCGGTTCGGGTGAAGTACCGCGGTTTATCATCATGGAGTATGCGCCACCCAACGCAAAAGGAAATCCTATTGTGTATATCGGTAAGGGCGTTACATTTGATACGGGAGGACTTAATTTAAAACCCGCCGATGGCATGTATGAGATGCATATGGATATGTCGGGAGGGGCGGCTGTTATGCATGCCGTCGTAGCGGCGGCAAAACTGAAATTAAAGCGCCATGTTATCGCCCTTATTCCTGCGGTGGAAAATATGCCGTCCGGGTCAGGGTATCGTCCGGGAGACGTACTTATATCACTTTCAGGCCGCACTATTGAGGTTCTCAATACGGATGCCGAAGGGCGTATTATTTTGGCGGACGCCATAACATATGCAAAAAAATATAACCCTTCTCTTATGGTAGATGTAGCCACGCTTACCGGAGCTTCTATGGTGGCGCTTGGTATGCGGTGCAGTGCTTTATTTACGACAGATGCGCAAACTGAAAACATGATCCGCAAAGCGGGAGAAGAGTCGGGAGATTATGTGTGGCCGCTTCCGTTATGGGATGAGTATGATGAAGATATTGCCGGCACGTTCGGGGATATTGCGAATACCGGAAAAAATAAGTATGGAGGCGCTATAACGGCTGCTAAGTTTTTACATGCATTTGCAAAAGATGTCGATTCTCCGTGGGCTCATATTGATATAGCTCCCCGCATGACATCCATTGAAGGGGATTACCTGGCTAAGGGAGCCGCCGGTGCGCCGGTGCGGTTATTGGTTAAATTACTCGAAACGTATTAGTATTGAAGTATAGTCGAATATAATAAACCAAGTCGGTACTATGAAATTAGTCAGTAGTGCATTTGAAGACACAACACCTATTCCGCCGGAATATACATGCGACGGGAACAATATAAATCCGCCGCTCTCTATCCAAACCGCACCGCCGGGAACAAAGAGTTTTACACTTATCATGAGTGACCCCGATGCTCCGGGAGAAATATGGATTCACTGGACAATGTGGAATATTCCGCCGGATACATCCGAAATAGCGGCGGGTATTTCTCCAAAAAATGCTTCAATTCCCGGCACGTCCAATATAGCGCGTCATGCCGTTGAGGGGACGACAAGTTTTAATACAAAAGGATACGGCGGTCCGTGTCCGCCGAGCGGGACTCACCGGTATATATTCCGCCTGTATGCACTCGATATTCCTCTTAATATTCCTCTTACGTCGCGTGTTTTTCAAATAGAGGAGGCAATGAGGGGGCACGTATTGGGAGATGCTTCTCTTATGGGTACTTATTCCAAGTAAGAACAATCTTACCCATTAACAAACATGTATGTTTGAAGCCATTATACTAGGAACCATACAAGGCGTAACGGAATGGCTTCCAATTAGTTCGGAGGGCATTACAACACTTGTGTACACGGCTCTTACGAAAAATACCGTACCTCTTGAGGAAATTATTCGCCTTTCTTTGTTTTTACATGGCGGCACTTTTTTGGCCGCCTTGGTATATTTTTGGAAAGATGTGCGAGACATTATACTGGCTCTTTTCTGGCGGGAGAAAACGGAGGAAATACATCACCTTGTCCGATTTCTTATTATCGCAACGGGTGTTTCGGGTAGCGTGGGATTGATATTATTTTCCGGCATTAAAATAGCAAGTGACTGGTTACAGGTGGGCGGGAGTGGTATTACGGGACTTATTGGTATGTTTCTTATTATAACGGGCGTACTTCAGCTTACTCAAAAAAAGGAACATAGTAACATACGAGAAACAAGGGACTTGACCATGAAGGATGCTTTAGTGTTGGGTGTTGTGCAGGGATGCGCTGTTCTGCCCGGTCTTTCCCGTTCCGGTATTACAGTAGCGGCGCTTTTATTTCGATCATACGCCACAGCATCCGCCTTGCGCGTAAGTTTTTTAATGAGTTTACCGATAGTATTGGGAGGAAATATTCTTTTAAATAGTAAAGAATTTGCCATTACACCGCCTCTTATGGCAGGTTTTTTTGTTTCGTTTTTCTTTGGATTCCTCACTATTAACGGCCTTCTTAAGCTTGCTCAAAAAATAAACTTCGGTTATTTTGCGCTTGGATTTGGCGTACTTGCGTTACTGGCGGCATTTATATAAAAACACCTCCGGAGAGGTGTAAACAAGACGATATTACGACATTCTTTTTTCGCGGGCGTGTATAAGTGTTTTGCGCAATGATTCAGTTTGAAGCCCGAATGTCTCACAGAGACTCTCGAACGCAAAAGGCCACTCACGTTCTTTCGAGAGTATCCACCGCTCTTCTTCCCAAAAATCAGTCTCACCATTCGGAAGAACAAAATTCTCTATTCCGTCGGTAAACACCAACCATTTAAACACCAACTCATTGGTCATGAATCCCGATAATTTTTTGTCAGATAAGAGACTTTCAAAACATGGGAAAAATGGAAATGAAGTGAGGGGTTCCATCGCTGTGGGGGAGTTGGTAAAGATGGACTCTTTTTGGCATGGCATTCTACACCTCCCAAGGATTTCTTTTTTTATAATACATCATTAATTTAATTTGTCAATTCATATATGCGAAATGCTTCATTTCCGCGTTTGTTAGCGATGATGCGCGTCGGCATAATGCCGGACGCATGCAATTGATTCTCAAAATTTCTGCCGACAGGCGTGAGGAATTTTTGCGTTTTAAGGGGTATGCCTTCTGCCGGTATGATAATAATTGTTTTTGTAACACCAACACGGTCAAATAAATCAGGACCCTGCTCACTAAGAAAACTAAGATACTGGTCAATGGGAATTACAGGCCATGCATGATAAATCTGCAATCTATCTAGTATCCATAACTGTCCCATACTTTGGATGTTTCGGTCGTATAATATAAGAAGCGGATAAGGTTCTTTCCCTGCGCGTTCCGCTTCAGTAAGAGATTTTTTATGAATTTCGCTGATGAATGCATACTGTGATTCAAAGGCGAATGCCGGCATGCGCCCGTCCAGTTCTTTTGTGATATACGCATTAAGTTCATTGTATCCCCAGGCATAGTTATCGAATCTGCTTTGCGAGAATGTCCATAATTTAGCACCGTAGGGATATGATATTAATTGAGTATTTACTGAATATAGAAATTCAATCAATAAAAACACACTAATAATTCCCACACGCATTCCTATGCGGAAGTTAGACTTTCGTATTGCTGTCGAAAGAAAGTAAGCTATGCCAAGCGCCATGAATGGCGTAAGAAATGATATGAAGCGAAGGGAGGGGCCGATAAGCCCAATAATTAAAAGGAGAATCCATCCAAATGAAAGAAGTAAAAGGGTATGTTTACGGAGAATTTCTACACAATTCTTTTTACATGTAAAAAGAAATCCCATAATACTTACCGCAAACATAGAGAGAAAAATCCAGGAATTAAAACCGATAGTATTAGGAACAAATGACGCAAGGCGCGCATTTATGGTTGGAAATTGTTCTTTGCCCGGTGCGATCTGCCATACAGCCGGATGTTGTCCAAATATATATGAGAGCTGAAAGTCAAAATGACCGACGGTCTTCCATAAATGGTAATTGTATAAAAGTACGGGACTAAAAATTATAGTTCCGATTCCGGCACCGATCCATAATTGCCGCGACCATAAATAATCCCGATGAAACAAAAGGAGATAACTTCCAAATATAGGTATTAGCACAAAAAGCGTATATTTTGTAAGAAAAGCTAATCCAAGAATCGCTCCTAAGACGGTAAGATATGATTTATTTTCGCGCGCACGAATAAAGACATAGTACGAAAGCAGAAGAAAAAACATAACGTATGCTTCCTGTAAGCCAAGACGGGATATGGTAACGGGATTTACCGTAACGGCAAATATGCCGGCCGCAAGAAGACCTGCATCATCATCGTATAGGCGTCGCCCGATAAGATACAGAATGTATACCGATGCTATGCCCAGAAGAGCAGACGGAAACCGAAACGCAAAATTACGCTCGCCAAACACGGTTATAAATGCATGCTGTACCCAAAATACGAGCGGCGGATGATCATGGAAAGAAAGCTTTGTCCAGGAAGGTATATCCGGATCAAACCATTCAAGCGGCGTTGTTTGGTCGCCCGCTTCGTCAAAATCCAGAAGCCCCACTGACCGGAATGCGTATCCGACTTCATCCGTAAGAGGGTCTCCGGAACTTATGGCGGTAAGGCGTAAAAATGCCGCCAAAAGAAGAATACTTATAAGAATAAGGGTGTGATATTTTTTTAGCATGATATATATGGTCAACGATAACATGTATGGTAAAGTAATCACATGACACCTGATACCATGCGCCGCATTGATTATTGGGTGGGGATCCCGCTCTGTTTTCTGGTAACGATATGGTATCGTGTCCTTCGGTTTTTGGGGTTAAAAAATCCGCAGTATGACAATAATCCTAAGCGCATACTGTTCATAGAATTAGCGGAAATGGGAAGTACGATTATCGCATATCCGGCAATGCGAAAGGCGCAGGAGTTGTACCCCGATGCAACATTTTATTTTCTTCTATTTAAGCAGAATAAAGCTACGATGCAGGTACTGGATGTGGTAGACGCGGAACATACGCTCATAATAGATGCTTCCGATATAATTTCTTTTATACGCGACACGCTTCGTATTCTTATTATTTGCCGTAAACGGAAGATCGACACGGTTATTAATCTTGAAATGTTTGTCCGCTACAGTACCCTTCTTTCATATTTTTCGGGGGCGCGGAAGCGAGTTGGATTTTTCCGGTATTTTAATGAAGGGATGTATATCGGGAATTTTTTAACACATAAAGTGCCGTATAATAATCACATTCATACAGCACATTCGTACATAGCGCTTGTACGTGCACTTACAGAATCGTCGAGCGATATTCCTTTAAGTAAATTTTCCATAGCGGAGGATGATATTTCTTTACCGGTACGACACCCCGATACAAAAGCAAAGGATCGCGTATGGGAAATTTTAATGGGGATTAATCCGCGTGTTAGTAAAACTGACCGACTTATTGTCATCAATCCAAATGCAAGTAAGTTGGTGAAAATGAGAAAGT
Organism: Candidatus Ryanbacteria bacterium CG10_big_fil_rev_8_21_14_0_10_43_42; assembly: GCA_002793915.1. NCBI lineage: Bacteria > Candidatus Ryaniibacteriota > Candidatus Ryanbacteria bacterium CG10_big_fil_rev_8_21_14_0_10_43_42. The sequence goes on from PFEF01000006.1 coordinate 148,093, forward strand.
GGCCGCTTGAGAATTATGCGGCATTGGCAAAAAAATTATCGGCGGAAAATGGTGTGTTTATTGTTATAACCGGCGTGGAGGAAGAACGGGAAGAAGCGGAATATATTGCAAAAGCTGTGGGGGTGGAGCGCGCCATAAATGTTGCCGGTAAAACATCTCTCACCGAACTCATCGATCTTTTTTCGCTATCACACGCACTTATTACAAATGACTCCGGTCCGGCGCATTTTGCATCTCTTACCGACACTCCTTTATTTGTCTTTTTTGGTCCGGAAACGCCTGCTCTCTATAGGCCACTTTCTCAAAACTGTACCGTGCTATATTCACGGTTTGCTTGTAGTCCCTGCGTATCGGTGCAAAATCAGCGTCGGACACCGTGCACACTTAATGCATGTCTTCAAAGTATTGAAGTAGAGGGGGTATTTCGGAAAGTATTGGAGGGAATATAGAGCCAAAAAACCGTTATTTTATAGGGGTAAAATGACTACTTTCTGAATATGTATAAGGCGCTCTGCTTGTATTGACTTTTATACCCTTTTTGTGTATAATGCTCCCATCGATGAATATGGCGTTTGGAAGAATAGGAGACAGATTTTCTCCTATGTCTGCGAATAGGATTCGGTGTCTATGAACGAAAACAAAACAATTTTACGTAATTGTAGGGGTACGTGTATTACATATAGTAAACAGTCGCAATTCTCGAGAAAGGTACTCGCTGGATTTTTCGGAGTATCCACATTTTTACAAAATATTCTTTTACCTGTTCCGGCACCGGAGGATCTTCAAAAAGAAATAGAAAACGTTGTTGCTTATATTGAATCAAGTACGCCTAAACCCATAGGAGAGCATTACACTATTGTAGAGTCATTTGATTATACGGTAGAGGATGGTGATAATATTCATAGCATTGCGCGTGATCTTAAAAAGGAAAACATATGGGTAACACCAAAGCAGATTATTGAATGGAATAATCTGAATGGACCGCGGTATTATCTGGATCCGGGACGAATTATCAAAATCAATAAACTTTCATGGGACAAGCAGATCGTAGAGGCGTCATGGTACGGACCCGGATTTCAAGGGCGTCCCATGGCAAATACGAAGATTTTTGATCAGAATGATATAGTTGCGGCGCATATGCACTTACCTCTTAATATGAAGGTGCGGGTAACTAATTTGGAAAACGGAAAATCTCTCGTCATTCCCATTACTGATCGTGGTAATTTTGAAAAATATAATCGCGGTATTGATCTTTCAAAGCAGGCGGCCAAGGAACTTGGGTATCAGGGTGCCGGCGTAACACAGGTGCTGATAGAACCGTTGCATACGCTGTAGTATATACGGTAGTATATGTGAAGAGCAGAAAGCTGAAATGGGTTTTTGTGTAAAAACAAAAATCGCTTTCAGCTTTTTTGCTGAAATATAGTTCTTTGAAGGAAAGGAAGTACGGAATGGTGAAGGTCCTTGGGATAATGGCAGTGGTTATTATTGCGTATGTGATGTGTGTCGTAGAGGTTGGTGCGCGCGTGAAGGGTATGTTTATAGCAACAACATACCGACAGCAAAAAATTGCTTCTTGGTACGGTCCGGGCTTTTGGGGGAAGCGTACTGCGTGCGGTAATATTTACACAGGCCGGCAATTAACCGCCGCGCATATGGATTTGGGAGATAAATTTCCGTGTGGAACGCGCATACGCGTAACCAATCTGCGTAATGGAAAAAGTGCCGTTCTTACCATCGACGACACGGGAAACTTTGCTCGATATGGGAGAGTTTTGGACGTTTCCTATGCCGCCGCAAAAAAATTGGGCTTTTTAACTCAAGGAACGGCTCCCGTACAAATTAATGTCCTTCCTTAAACTCTTTTGCCTCTTACATTTTAAGGTAAGGGGTTCTTTTTTTACGTGGACTCTGTGGTATAATAGATGCATGAAATTAAAAGAAGGAAAAAAGGCGCCTGCCATAAAACTTCCCGATCAAAACGGGAACATATGCCGTTTAGCGGATTACAAAGGCGTATGGGTGCTTGTTTATTTCTATCCAAAGGATGATACGCCCGGATGTACCGTGCAGGCGTGCGGAATTAGAGACAATTACGCCGCCTTTAAAAAAGCAAAAATTACAGTTTTTGGTATTAGTAAAGACCCCGTAAAAAAACATAAAAAGTTTGAAGAAAAATATAATCTTCCCTTTACGCTCCTTTCAGATGAAGGATTGACTGTTCTTAAGGCGTATGATGTGTGGGGAACAAAAAAATTCATGGGACGTGAGTATATGGGTATTTCCCGTACGTCATTTCTCATAGACCCGGAAGGCAATATTGCGAAAATATATGAAAATGTAAAACCTAATGAGCATGCGGATATGATCCTTAAAGATGTAAAAATGCTTCGGACATAAATCTTTATTTTTAATTTTCAAAAAACATGGGAATCTTTTTTACCGGTAAAAAGAAAATAACACGCGAAGAATTTCGTGATTCACTAAATGCACTTCGTCACGAGAGACTTAACGATTCGGATATTAATGATCTTAAAAATATTTTTAGCGGTTCTCTTAATGAAAAACATGATGATAAGGGAATTGACGGAGATGAGTTGAAAAAAACCATCGAACTGCTGAAAAAGAATAAGGGAACGCATAATCTCTCAAAAGCACAAATAGAAAAAGCTGAAAAAAATCTCAAAAAGCGTCTGTAACTTACGTGTCGCGTAAGAGTGGTTTTAAATTGCCTTTACGGCTCATTTATAATACAATGTCGCCATGAATATAAAAAAGACAGCCGTACTGATAATCGTTTTTATAGCCATTGCGGTAACGGGTGCGTTGGTATTTAGGTCGGAATATCAACCTATCAATGTTCCAGACGAACCCATAATTAGCGAAGAAGACAAGTACGAAGAACTTACATTTCCGGACAATACCCTTGATACGTCGGATTGGGAGATGTACCGCAATGAAGAATTCGGGTTTGAGATTCGGTATCCGAGAGGGTGGAAGATAAATGCACCTTTGATACACCGTGGTACAGCAGTAAGTAGTTTTTCTGAAAGTGGATATGGGGGCGAATTGCGGTTTTTCCCTGATGGTATTCCAAGTTCCGATTACTTGGTATTTATGCGTGTTCGGAATATTTCGCTCGAAAATCAAATTGAGAATGTAGAAAACAGCGAAATGTTTCCAATGGCTGGTGTAAAAGAATATATAAAAGTGAATAACACTGTTGGTATTGAAACAAAAGATTTTGAAGGCCCAGGATTTTATGTGTATGAAAGGTACATTTTAGAAGGGCAAAATAACATAACTTACGAATTTGGTGAACTTAACGAGCCGAACGCAGATAAATATAAATCAGAAATGGAGCAAATGCTCCTTTCGTTCAAACTCATCAAGTAATCCATAGAAATTACTTATTGCAAAAAAATGATAGTATACTATCATCGCAAGGTCGGTTAATTGGTAACCGACCTTGTTCTTTATGTCGCACGCCTTATTTAGATAGAAGTGCATCACGGAACCATTCGCGCCGAACCGGGAGGTGCTGATAGGGGGAGCGCGTTTATTATCGAACTGCCGTTGGAGGGTATTGAGAAAAATAAAAAAGGTGTTATGGTGTAAAGATTATATTCAAGTACATTTTTGATACTATACATGCACTGGAACAAAAAATATATAATTATACTAATCATAGTCACCATTACTTTAGCGGGGACGCTGTTTTTGAAATCGGAAAACGGGCTTATGCCAGAGGATTCAATGGAAGAACCGGTAAATGGAATAATGCCTAAAGACAGAATGGAGAAACCGCCCGCCACTACCCCGGATAGTACATACGAGGAACTTGCATTTCCGGATAACACGCTTGATACGTCAGATTGGGAGACGTATAAGCCAAGCAGTTTTGATAATAATATCGCATTTGAAATAAGATATCCAAGAAACTGGAAAATCCAATCTCATGGGGAAAAACAGGCCGGACCAAATGCAACTATGGTTCTTTACGATAAGAGAATAGGTCACGGAGCCGATAACGGTATCTACATGGTAGTAGAAATAATACCTATTGAGCAATACGTTAGTGAAAGCACGAAATCTTCAGAATATAGAAAAATTAAGGCAGGTACTGTTTATGGGTACGCGCTTTCCGATGAAGCCCAAAAGAACTTTTCAGCATCAAGTGCATTATCAGATGTAATATTTGGAAACACGAAAGGGAATAGGACGTATACGTTTCGTATAATTGGACCAGATCTGAAAAATCCTTCTGATCCCGATTATTATTTAGATGTTCTAGAACAAATCCTTCTCTCTTTCAAGCTTACTCCGTAGATTCCGGAGGATATTGCAAAGAGGGTATTAATTTAGTAAAATATTACGGTCGGTTAATTGGTAACCGACCTTGTTCTTTCACAACTAGAGGAGGGTAAATGTATGAAGATTAGATTGTTCTTGACTGGCACGGTTTTTATCGGTGCGTTTATTGGATCTGTATACGCAGGATCAATTAATCCTGTAAGTTCTCCGACTGGGACGTTTGATGTACCGCAAGATGAGGATTATTCAGGACCATATTGTAGTCAGAGTGGATTTAAACTGGATTACGATCAGTACCATATGCAATGGAATGGTATTATCAGTAAATACCATATGGGCGAAGATTGGAACGGAATGTGTGGTGACGACACGGATGAGGGTTACCCCCTACGAGCAATTGCATTCGGAAAAGTTGTGTATGTGGATGACACGGGCAATTCCACAAAAGGCAAACAGCTTCACATTCGGTATTCTTTTCCGTATGCACTGGCACCGAATGATGTGCAAACATTTGATAGCGTGTATTTACACATTACCGGGATTAATCCGAGTGAAGTTTCTTTTTCCGGATCGGGTACGGGAAGTTTTGTTTCGAAAGGGGATGTTGTCGCATATCTTGGTGGAACTGGTGGGACAGTGGGATGGCCTGCGCATCTTCATTGGGAGGCATTGTGGGATGATAGTATTTCGCTTACCGAAAATACCTACCAAAATCCACTCACGGTGGATCACGCATTAAAATATCGTGCTCCATCGCTGATTGTTGATGATCGGCGCGATATCGTCGGCCATAGCACTCCTGCTCCGGGTAACTGGTATACATTCACCATGCAGGGTAATGCGCCATCATCTACAATGTACATTTGGCATAATGGAGAGCGCAAGAGTTTGAGAAATGCCATTGCGGCTGGATGGATACCGTCAAAGCCCATTCTCCATGAGAGGGATGGAACATGGTACTATTACATTGATGTCGACAATAACTTCTTTGAAAACGGTAAAAGGTATGCCATTAAAACACTTATTTCCGGCCCTGTTTTCTACATCCTTATTCCGGGAAACGGCTTTACGGAAGACCGTGCCCGACTTGATATGCTTCATGCAGTGGAGAATGATAATGGATACGATTCGGTAAAAACGGAGACGTATAGTGTTGATTATAACTGGATGAGTAGTTTTGAGCTTTATCAAATGGAGTTTAAATTATCAAATGGCGATACCGCATATGTATATCAAGCGACAAGCAAGACTAACCCACTAATCCGGTATACCAGCCATTATGACACCAGTAGCAGTACCTATTCCGGATGGGTACCGGTGAATTGGAACCGAATGTACTAATGTGTCTACTTTTTAACCTGTTGTTATATAATCAAATCTTTTAGCTTTCTTGTATTTAGGAAGGCTTTTTATTTTAACGAAGTCCGTATAAAAAAATTTATATAATGGGACATAAGTTTGAGCTTAGGGTGGGAATTCTTTAATCGCATGTCACTGAATGAAGTGTGAAGTAGATTGGATTCTGATTAAAGCAACTAATTCCTCTAATTGTTTCTTAGTAGTATCAGGAGTAGGTAGCGTTTCTTATCGTACAAAAGTTCAAAAACTACTCTGTAAAATTATTGACATATAATATATTTTATATTATAATATGACCATGAAATATCTCACGGTCATATGTTCGGTAGGAATACTTTTTTTCATTTTTTCTTTTGTTTTTACGGCATATGCCGAATCTGCAAGCCTTTCTCATAGGGGAGAACCGGTGGTTTTTAGTGATGTCGGAACACGAAACGAACAAAACGTAACCATGCGGGGAATGGTGCGTCCGGAGGGGAAATCCACCATTGCGTGGTTTGAGTGGGGATTATCTCCCGATAGTCTTCCCAATGCAACGCCCGGCATATCCCTGGACGCGGCTTCTTCGTGGCAGGGTTATTCTTATAATATTACCTCAATTATTATCCCCGTTTATTATCGGTCCGTTGCTTATAATGAAAATGGTATTTCTCGCGGCGGTATAGTAACAACCGACTATGGATATGTACTGTCGGAAGAAAAAGATGAGGTATTTATTCAACCTGATAATAATCCGTGTGTGTGCGATTTTTCCGGCAGTGACATGCCCTTGGAGAAAGTGTCGGAATGGGATATAGAAAAAGATATACGTCTTTCCGGTAATTCCATTATTACGTATGCTATTCACGTTACAAATAAAGGACCAAAAGAACTGCATGATATTGTCATAACAGACACGCTTGCCTTTTCCGTGCCGCCTCCCATACTTTCCATATCGGATAAGGGTGTATATAGCAAAAAAGACAAGACTGTACTATGGACAATAAATCGCATGGAGTCGCATGAAACGCGCATACTAATGTATGTAGTTGCGGTGGATGAACATGAGCCGTACGCCATTCTTGCGGGAGGACAAACAACATTAAAGCAAAACGACACATCGTTTAAGGTGTCTACCTCCACAATAAGTACATCCTCCGGAACATATGAATATATATACGAAGAGCAATCTACAGATTCCGGCATCGCAGGGAAACATATTTTATCCCCACCTTCTCGGAAGGCATCTTTCTTTTCCGGTTTTATCGGGATGGCGATTGGCGGTTTGGGTATTCTTCTTATATTTCTTCTTATTTCTTTGGGAGGAATTATAGCCTATGAAAAACGCTTGAATCGTTTGCGGGCGTAAAGGAGCTAAGGAATACGTAGAATAATAAGGGTTTTTCTTGCGTATATCCCCGCAGTATGGTAGAAAATAAGCATTATGCATGAAATTTTTCTCAGTGCCGAACCTATTTTTTCTGTGGGAACTTTTTCCGTAACAAACGCTCTTATTCTTTCCGTGGTTGTGGTTCTTTTTTTGCTGATTGGCAGTATATTATTACAGAGGCGTATACGGCTTGTTCCGGGCGGATTTCAAAGCGTGGCGGAGATTGTTTACGAAGAGGGACTTTTTTTAATGGACTCCGTTTTGGGTGAGCGCCGTAAATCCGAAAAATATCTTCCGTTTGTTGCCACGATATTTCTTTTTATTCTTTTTTCCAACTGGTTTGGTATTTTGCCCGGCGTTGGTTCTATCGGGTTTTATGAAGAGGTCGCTTTGCATGGGGAGCATCATATGACATTTACTCCTTTATTACGCGCACCTTCCAGCGATCTTAATTTTACTCTTGCGCTTGCCATACTTACCGTTGTTATGGTGAATGTTTTTGGTATAGCGGCTATAGGAGTAAAAGCGCATATCGGAAAGTTCCTTAACTTTAAAAGCCCCATAGGTTTTTTTATAGGGATACTTGAACTTATTTCAGAAATTGCTAGAATGATATCGTTTGCGTTTCGTCTTTTCGGAAACGTTTTTGCAGGCGAGGTATTGCTTGTCGTAATTGCTTTTTTAGTACCGCTTATAGCTCCGGTACCCTTTTTCTTTCTTGAAATTTTTGTGGGTTTTATTCAGGCGTTTGTATTTGCAATGCTTGCCTTGGTTTTTATTTCCATGGCGACGATAGAGCATCATTAGAACTTTCTCATGTGTCTTACTGTAAAGTCACATGAGTGAGTTTTAAAGGGTCGAAGATGCGAGAGTGATGAAATAACTATTAAATTAATATATAATCCTATGGAAACAGAAGTAATTAAATTATGGGCAACAATGGGAGCTATTGCTGTTGGGGCAATTGCACCGGCTATTGCTATTGGATGGATTGGTGCTAAGGGAGTCGAGGCTATTGGACGCAATCCGGAAGCAGCCCCCAAAGTGCAGACGGCAATGATTCTGGCAATCGCTTTTGCCGAAGCTATCGCAATTTATGCATTGGTAGTTGCTCTTATCATCAAATTCGTATAATAAGGACTTCATGGAAGAATTTGTAAGACAATTTGGCATAGATGGCCGCTTTCTGTTAAGTCAGGTGGTAAACTTTGCTATTGTTCTTGCGGCACTGCGGTTTTTTGCCTTTAAGCCCCTGGCTCATATTCTTAAATCACGGCGGGAGCGTATTGAAGAAGGGCTTGCAAAAGCGGATGCCGCCGATAAGCGTATGGAGGATGTACAGCAGATGGCCAAGAATAAATTGCGGAAGGCTGAACAAGAGGCAATGGAGGTTCTACGTGCTGTTGATGTTCGCGCAAAAGAAACAGAGGAAGCTCTTTTGGAATCTTCTCGTAAAAAGGGAGAGGTACTTCTTCGCGAAGCTGTTCAATCTATAGAAGCCGAACGTCAAAAAACGCGGGGGGAAGTAGAAAAAGAGGCGCGTACGCTGGTGCGTGATGCTGTACTTGCCGTCGCGGACATATCTCCGGATAGTATTGACGAGGCGCTTATTGGAAAAGCGCTTCAGCGCATAAAATAAGCATGAAATACGCCCCCGTATTATACGCACGCGCATTTGCATCTGCCATGGAGGAATATCCGAAAATGGCGCATGATCTTGTTAAAAATATGCTTACCGTACTTAAGCGTACGGGAGATATTTCTCATGCGGAACGTATTATATACGCTATCGAGCGCGAACTTACACGAAAAAACGGCGGACATGTTATTACGGTACAGACAGCGCGAACCGTATCCGACATTCTACAAAAGAAAATTACCGAATCATTTACAAAAGAAGATATAATAAAAGAGCAGATACGTCCTGAGTTGGGGGCGGGTATACGTGTTGTTGTGGATGATGAGAGAGAATACAATGCTTCACTGCAGTATAAATTAAAACGACTATTAGGCGTCTAGTGTTATAGACTCTGTATCTAAAATCTAAACAATGAGCTACGAAATTGTAGAAAAATTAAAAAAAGAGATAGCGGGTTTTACCGATTCTGCCGAATGGCGGGATGTGGGTTCTGTTATTGAAGTTGCGGACGGTATTGCAAAAGTATCGGGGCTTCGGAATGTAATGAGTCAGGAGCTTCTCGTAATTGAAACACGGCAGGGAGAATGTTCTGCTCTTGCTCTTAATTTGGAGGAAGAAACAATTGGTGTATTGGTGCTCGGCGGGTATGAATCCATCGAGGCGGGAAATACTGTTCGCAGTACCGGAAACGTACTTTCCTTGGATGTTGGTCCGGATATTGTGGGGCGTGTAATTGATCCTCTGGGTCGTCCTCTTGATGGGGCCGGACCGCTATATAAAGAGGGGAGCAATAAAAAGCGCCAATTGTTGGAGGAGAACGCACCCTCTGTTATTGATCGTGAGTCGGTTAATGTTCCGCTTCACACGGGTATAAAAGCTATCGACAGCATGATTCCTATCGGGCGCGGACAGCGCGAGCTTATTATTGGAGATCGGCAGACGGGGAAAACAGCTATTGCTCTTGATGTTATTATCAACCAGAAAAAAGAGGGCGGCGAGCCACCTGTTTGTATCTACGTTGCTATCGGACAAAAGGAATCTAAAATTGCCCGTACTATTGAAACATTGAAAAAACATGGCGCTATGGATTATACGGTTGTTGTTTCCGCGCCGGCGGCATCTGGTGCGGCGCATTGGTATCTGGCACCTTTTGCGGGCGCGGCAGTGGGAGAATATTTTCGTGATAGCGGCAAGGATGCGGTAATCATCTATGACGATCTTTCCAAACATGCATCCGCTTATCGTCAAATAGCACTTTTACTGCGCCGTCCGCCCGGACGAGAAGCATATCCGGGAGATATTTTTTATCTGCATTCCCGCTTATTGGAGCGTGCCGCGAAACTATCAAAAGAAAAAGGCGGCGGATCTCTTACCGCCCTTCCTATTATTGAAACACAACTTGGCGATGTTACCGCCTATGTGCCCACAAACGTAATTTCCATTACAGACGGACAAATTTATTTGGAATCCGATTTGTTTAATAAAGGCATGCGTCCGGCTATTAATGCGGGTCTTTCCGTTTCGCGCGTGGGTTCGGCGGCACAAACAAAAGCCATAAAAAAAGTAGCAGGGAAATTGCGTCTTACACTTGCACAATTCCGGGAATTGCAGTCGTTCGTACAGTTTGCGTCTGATGTAGATGAACAGACACGTTCCCGTATTCAAGAGGGGCGTATTATGACGGAACTTTTGAAGCAATCCGACTTATCTCCCGTTCCGTTTGAATATCAGGCCGTTTTGTTTTTTGCCGCTATAAATGGTTATCTTGCAAAACTTGATCCCGATATTATCCCGGCGTTTGAAAAAGCATTTATGGAGCACATGGAAAGATTGCATGAAAAAGATATCTTGATACCGATTCGAGAAAAGAAAACGATTGATGAAGAATTGGAAAAAACATTGAGGGATATTATTCAAACGTTCGTAGAGGGTTACAAAAACTAATTTTAAACTGTGGAATCCCTGCAAAACATAAAACGTCGTCTCAAGACCGTAAAAAACATCGGCCAGATAACAAAGGCCATGGAACTTGTTGCGGCGACAAAAATGCGCAAGAGTCAGGATGTGGCGCTTGCATCTCGCCCGTATGTATATACTGTTCTTGAACTCCTTGCCCAACTTTCGCGCGTAGAGATGCCCTATACGCCTCCCTTGCTGAAGGAGCGGGTAATAAAACGTACCGCCGTTGTTGTAATTGCGTCCGATAAGGGGCTCACGGGATCTTTTAATAGTGCCGTGTTTCGTGCTTGTGAAAAATACATGGAAACTAAGCATACGAATGTATCCTCGGTGTATATTGCCGTAGGGACCAAGTCCGCTCAATTTCTTCAAAGAAAGGGTTACCCGACGGAGGCATCATTTACGCAATATGGTGATATTACTACGGTAGAAGGAGTGCGTCCTCTTGCCACCATGCTTTTAAACGGATATCTTTCTCATAAATGGGATTCTGTTGTTATTCTTTCCACTAATTTTAAAAGTGCCCTTTCACAGAATGTTGTAACACGAGAAGTGTTTCCGATAACGTTTGAGAGTTTGGAAAAAACAGCCCGGGAGATTATTCCCGTAACAAAACGTTTTACGGAAGAATTTAATGAAAAAGGATTTTCTTTTTTTGCGCAAGATGAACGCACGGCAAAGGATCAGGAGTATATTATTGAGCCGTCTCCCGAAAAGGCACTCGAAACATTAATTCCTCATCTTGTCATGATGCAGATATACCACACTATACTGGAAGCAAATGCATCAGAGCATGCATCCCGCCGGATGGCGATGAAGAACGCCTCGGATAATGCAAATGATATTTTGGATACGCTTTCCATTGAATATAATAAATCCCGTCAAGCAGGTATTACAAGAGAACTCACCGAAATTACGGCGGGAGCGGAAGCGCTATAATTATGCATATCATAATATAGTGTCAGAAACTCGAACAGATAATATGCTAACAGAAAAAATATGAAAGGAGAAATAAGTCAAATCATCGGTCCCGTGGTGGACGTGCGTTTTCCAAAGGATGCCATGCCGGCATTGTTCAACGCGCTCACCGTTAAAAATGAAGACAAGGTTATTACACTCGAGACAGTAAAGCATTTGGAGCCCGGATATGTGCGAGCAGTCTCGCTTGCATCAACGGACGGGCTTCGGCGCGGTATGGATGTTACTGATACGGGTGAACAGATTAAAGTTCCGGTGGGGGAAGATGTGTTGGGAAATATATTTGATGTGTTGGGAAATACGCTTAATGTCGAGAAAAAAGATTTTAAAAAATATTGGCCCATTCATCGCGCCTCTCCTCCGCTTACGGAACAGTCCATAAAAACAGAAATCTTTGAAACAGGTATCAAGGTTATTGATCTTATGGCACCTATTATTAAAGGAGGGAAGGTAGGCCTTATTGGCGGTGCTGGTGTGGGGAAAACAGTGCTTTTGCAGGAGCTAATTCGTAACGTGGCAGAGGAATCGGGGGGTGCTTCGGTTTTTGCCGGCGTAGGAGAACGATCACGGGAAGGAAACGACCTTTATAATGAAATGAAGGAATCCGGTGTTATTGATAAAACGGCACTTGTATTTGGGCAGATGAATGAAGTGCCGGGGGCGCGTCTTCGGGTGGCTCTTTCCGCACTTACGATGGCGGAGTATTTTCGTGATGAAGAAAAAAAGAATGTTCTCTTATTTATCGACAATATCTTCCGCTTCTCACAGGCGGGGCTTGAAGTTTCTACGCTTTTGGGGCGCATGCCGTCAGCTGTCGGATATCAACCGACGCTTGCTACAGAAATGGGAGAATTGCAGGAGCGTATTGCAAGTACTAAAGACGGATCCATTACATCCGTACAGGCAATTTATGTGCCGGCCGATGATATTACGGACCCGGCGCCGGCGGCGACGTTTAGTCATCTTGATTCCACCCTTGTTCTTAACAGGGCTCTTACCGAAATTGGTATTTATCCGGCGGTAGATCCTCTTGCTTCCACATCCACGGCACTCACTCCCGCCATCGTGGGCGAGGAACATTATAATGTAGCACGGGGCGTACAGCAAACACTTCAGCGATACAAAGAGCTCCAGGACATTATCGCCATTTTAGGTATTGAAGAACTTTCCGAGGAAGATAAAAAAACAGTAGATCGAGCACGTAAAATTCAAAATTTCCTCTCCCAGCCGTTTTTCGTTGCGGAAATATTTACCGGTTCCGCCGGACAGTTTGTATCGCGCGAGCAAACCATTAAAGATTTCAAAGATATTTTGGATGGCGTGCATGATGATAAGCCGGAGCAGGAATTTTATATGAAAGGCGCATTAGAAAACTAAATACTACTATGAAGCTCCGCATATACTCGCTTAAAAATGTGCTGTATCAGGGAGACGCCGTTTCTCTTAACTGCTCTACCGTCAGTGGCGATATTACCGTTTTAGATAATCACCGGCCGCTTATTTCGGTTCTAACAGGAAGCACGATGTCTATCAAGAATACGGATGGCACCGATAATTACATCCCTATCCGCTCTGGTTTCTTGGAAGTAAAAGGCACTAACGAAGTAAGGGTCTTAGTGGAAGAGGATCCGAAACCGGAGCATTAGTTCTGTGTAAGTGAAAAAGGAGTCTTTGAACGGTAAAACTCAAATCAGTATGCCATTGTTAGTGGTATGCTTTTTATTTACCATCCTCTCCATGTTATACTCCACAACATATCCGCTAAGTCATACACCCTAACATCTAAGAATTATTCTATGGCTGATATTCATACAGATTATCTTATTATTGGTGGCGGTATTGCCGGTACTACGGCGGCCGAAACTATTCGTGAGCATGATGGGGAGGGTCTTATTGCTATCCTTACGAAAGAGGACCAAGTGCTTTATTCGCGCGTAATGCTTCCGGAGTACATCGAAGGACGCATTCATCGTGAAAACGTTTTTCTCCGAACAGCGGAAGATTATGCGAAAAATCGTATAAATCTTTTTGTGAGTGACGAGGCTATTGTTATTGATGTGGTGCGTAAAATAGTGGAAACGCAAAAAGGGAAGATTATTTATTTTAAAAAACTTCTACTGGCAAGTGGCGGTACCCCAAAGCCATGGCATGTTCCGGGGAGCGATTCTTTGCCAATAATTCGTTTTCAGACTATAAATGATGCCGATGCATTTCGAAAACAGATATCCTATGCGCCCTTAAAGGAGGCGGTTGTTGTGGGCGGCGGGTTTATAGGGCTTGAATATATTAACACTCTTTTGCCTCACGGATTTACCGTACACTGTTTTTTACAGGAAAGCGGATATTGGCACCCTTATATGGACGAAACAGGCTCGCAGTTTATCGAGCGTTATTTGATGGAACGTGGAGTTATATTTCATCATGAACGTGAAATCATATCGCTTGCCGGGAATGAAGACGGGACTATAAACGTACAAGCGCGTGGAGAGCAGGCATTTATTACCGGACTTGTTGCCGTAGGAATTGGTATTATGCGCGACCTTACATTATTCACCGGTTTGGGCATTGAAGTTAATCGCGGTATAAAAACAAACAGCTATCTTGAAGCGTCGGTGCCGGATATCTGGGTAGCCGGGGATATTGCCGAGTACTACGACGGTATTCTTGAAAAGTATATGCTTATTGGAAATTGGAATAATGCATTTATGCAAGGATATGTAGCGGGTATAAATATGGCGGCATCTCTTACGGGTACGGAGAAGAAAAAAGAATTTCGGCACGTGGCATCTTACGCTATTGATATTCAAAAAATGCATGTGACATTTTTGGGTGATATTGATGATGAAGCGCATGAAAAAGAGATTATTACGCGAACAGACGACAAAACATACTATGAACGGTTTTTTATAAAGAATGATTTTTTGACAGGAGCGATTATGATAAATAAATTTGAAGATAAAACGGTTCTCGAACGCCTTATCCGGGATAAGGTATCCGTAACGCCCTACCGTCCGTACCTTACAAATCCGCGCGCATCGCTCAAGGAAAGTATCGGTTAATATATAATAGTATGATCGGAAAGCCACTACATTATGTTTTTTTCTTGACGGTTATCCCGGGTATAGGCGCTTTTATGGCGTTTAGTTTTTGGAATAATATAGACGCGGTACCCGCCAGCACATATTATGCGAAGGAAGTGGCAGATCCCTTAACGGCACAGTTGTCAGTTTCCGAACAAAAAGATTCACTACCGCCAAAACCTCCGCCGCCAAAACATCTGCACACCCCCGTACCGCTTAAGGGAGTTTATATGACAAGTTGGGTTGCCGGCACGCCGTCGTTTCGGGATACACTCATAACATTCATGCGAACATCTGAAATTAACGCGGTTGTTATCGATGTAAAAGATTATAGCGGGCAAATTTCGTTTGATACGGATGACGATTTGATTAATGAATTGGGATCGGAAGATATTCGTGTGCCGGACATGAAAAATCTTATTGATCGCCTGCATGCAGAGGGTGTGTATGTCATAGCTCGCATTAGCGTATTTCAGGACCCCATTTTTTCAGCCGCATATCCTCATCTGGCGGTTCAGACAAAAGCAGGTGAAATATGGAAAGATCGAAAGGGGCTTTCATGGGTGGATCCGGCATCAACCGAAATGTGGAATTACATAGCGCGCGTTGCCGAAGCTACGGAACAGGTTGGGTTTGATGAACTTAACTTTGATTATATTCGGTTTCCGTCGGATGGAAACATGCAGGATATTTCATTTCCCGTATGGGATGAGGTGACGCCGCGATCGGATATTCTGGAGACATTTTTTGCTTACATGGACAAACGTCTTGAACACTTAGGCATACCTATCTCGCTTGATATATTTGGCATGACGACGGTGAATTATGATGATTTGAATATTGGGCAAGTGCTAGAAAAAGCGGCTCCGCATGCGGATTATATATCTCCCATGGTATATCCTTCGCATTATCCCACCGGCTTTCAGGGTTTAGTAAACCCGGCAGATCATCCATATGCGGTTATTAATGATGCTATGGCACAGGCCTCCCATAGATTACGTCTTATAGGGGAAGATCCTAAAAAACTACGTCCGTGGCTACAGGATTTTGATTTGGGAGCCATATACACAGAAGACATGATTCTTCAGCAAAAACAGGCCGTATATGATGCCGGCCTCGATTCGTGGATATTTTGGGATCCACGGAATATATACACCAAAGAAGCCTTTCGTTAAGCGAACTTCCATATTTGGCGCATTTCTTCGTTACAAGCAAAAGTTCTTATTCACGGTATGCCCGATACCGCTCATTTCAAACTTTCACTTGTGCCTCGAACTGCACTCAAATCTGGAAGTTCTTACCGACGTGTTCTAATGATGATACAATGCAACCGGTAGTTTTTTATTGTTAATTCACAAGCATGGAGTTAATAATAAAATTGAGTTATGTCCTTAAATGTACGGATGTGCCACAGTCCACGACCGGACTTAAAGTTGGTCTGAACACTCCCGGCACATAAGCTTAATCTGTACGAAAGATAATTTTTTTAGCTAAGCTTGCTAAAGATGAAATACTGGGGTGGGATCTTGGTATAGGACGAACTCCCAAAAAACCGCCGTTAGGCGATTTTTGGTTTCAAAAGAATCCTTGCATTAATGCAAGGATTCTTTTGATTTGCATACTACCGCATACATACGGCATAATGTATATATGATTTATGACGTTATAATAATTGGTGGAGGGCCGGCAGCAATAGCAGCCGCTGTATATACGGCTCGAAAAAAACTAAAAACACTCCTTATAACAGAATCTTTCGGTGGACAATCCATTGTTTCTGCCGAAATTTATAACTGGATTGGCACAAAAACGATTTCCGGCATCCAGCTAGCAAAGAATTTGGAGGATCATGTGCGTAATTTTCCGGACGATGTAACTATTACCATG
This sequence comes from Candidatus Ryanbacteria bacterium CG10_big_fil_rev_8_21_14_0_10_43_42, assembly GCA_002793915.1. Classification (NCBI taxonomy): domain Bacteria; phylum Candidatus Ryaniibacteriota; species Candidatus Ryanbacteria bacterium CG10_big_fil_rev_8_21_14_0_10_43_42. The sequence goes on from PFEF01000006.1 coordinate 164,675, forward strand.
CCGGAACTTGCTACGGGCATTGTAAAAGAAGGCGGTGTCTTTACCGTTACAACCGATAAAGATGGATCTTATCAAGCAAAAACAATTGTTGTCGCATCAGGGGCTGCAAGAAAAAAACTAGGTATTCCCGGCGAAAAAGAATTTGACGGCAAAGGCGTGGTATATTGCTCTACGTGTGACGCCCCCATTTTTAGCGGCCAAGACGTAGCGGTAGTGGGTGGCGGAAACGCAGGATTGGAGGCGGTTGTCGATCTTCTTCCGTACGCTAAAACGATTTACCTGCTTGAATATTCCGATTCGGTAAAGGGAGACCCTTCAACGCAGGAAAAAATAGCTCAGAAAGACAATGTGATGTTGCTCTTAAACGCAGAGACAAAAAAAGTGACGGGAGAGCAGTTTGTAACGGGTCTCGTGTATCACGATACAAAAAGCGGCGAAGAAAAAACACTTTCGGTAGGTGGAGTATTTGTAGAGGTAGGATCCGTCCCTAATTCTGGTTTCGTGAAAGATTTGGTAGAATTGAACGAGCATGGTGAAATTGTTATCGACCACAAAACGGCGGGAACGTCCCTGCCGGGCATCTATGCGGCGGGAGATGTGACGGATGAGATGTATAAACAAAACAATATTTCAGCCGGAGACGGCGTAAAGGCGGCACTTTCAGCTTATCAGTACATTTTAAACAATACATAATATGAGAATTGCAATAAATGGATTTGGTCGTATCGGGCGTGTATTTTTTCGGCAAGCGTTTGGTACGGAAGATATTGATATTGTTGCCATTAACGACCTGGGAGATGAGGAAAACCTTGCGTATCTTTTGCGTTATGACACCACCTATCGCGGATACCATAAATCAGTAAAAGCAGAGAAGGGGAAATTGGTTGTGGATGGGAAAGACGTTGCTTTTTTTCAGGAAAAGGATCCGGCACATCTTCCCTGGAAAGATTTGGATATTGATGTGGTTGTGGAATCGACGGGATTTTTTACCACAACGGAGAAGGCGATGGGACATATCACCGCCGGAGCGGGACGTGTGGTTATTTCAGCGCCGGCAAAGGATGAGGAAACTCCTACCGCTACCCCCAATGTCGGCATTGATACTCTTGTTGAGGGGCGTATTACCTCAAACGCATCGTGTACAACAAACGCAACTACGCCGGTGGTAGCGATTATGATGAAAGAGCCGGGTATTGAGAAAGCGCTTCTTTCCACTATACACGGCTATACATCTACACAATCATTGGTAGATGGACCGGAAGCAAAAGATTATCGCCGTGGCCGCGCGGCGGCGCAAAATATTGTACCGTCATCTACAGGAGCGGCTAAAGCGGTAGAACGGGCAATCCCATTTTTTAAGGAAAAGTTTGATGGTATAGCCGTGCGCGTTCCGATAATAAGCGGATCCATTATCGATTTTACTTTTTTAGCAAAGCGTGATACGTCAGCCGAAGAAATTAATGATATTTTTCGTGCCTCTGCTGGCATGCCGCAATGGCAGGGGATTCTTCGCGTATTAGAGGACCCTGTTGTATCGAGTGATATTATCGGAGAGCCCTATGGTTCTCTTGTAGATACGACGCTTACTCGTGTTGTAGATGGTAATTTGGTAAAAATAATGAGCTGGTATGATAATGAATGGGGATATGCCGCCATGCTTCTTAAGCATGTTCACCAGCTAAAAAATCTTCTGTAATATGAATCAGCACTCGGACATAAAAATTTATTTGGGCGCTGATCATGCCGGTTTTCCGCTTAAAGAACGTATACGGCAGTTTTTGGTCTCCGAAGGATATGCTACCGCTGACATGGGCGCAAATCGTCTTACGCCGGGGGATGATTATCCGGACTATATAGCGCCGGTTGCTAAAAAAGTTTCCGAAGATCCCATCCATGCAAGAGGCATTATCTTGGGAGCTTCCGGTCAGGGAGAAGCCATGATGGCAAATCGGTTTCCTCATGTGCGTGCCGCTGTGTGGTACGGAAAAAACGAACGCATTATCACGCTTTCTCGTGAACATAATGATGCGAATATATTATCTCTTGGCGCACTTTTTGTGCATGACGATGAAGCCGTGCGCGCGGTGGAATTATGGCTCGAAACACCTTTTAGCGGAGACGAACGCCATAAGCGTCGTATTGACAAAATTGATAATATATTATAAAATAAACCCAGAAATCAACAAAAGGAGTGTGCTTATGGGTGTTAGACTTCCAATAATTCTTTTGTTTTTGTTCGGATGTCTTGGAGGCGTTCTCGCGTACAACATAGCCGGATTTTTCGATTTTGGAAGGATGGTTACTGTAATACTCACCTTTTTGGGAGTTTTTTACACCACCATTTTTACCGGTATTTTCATATCTCTCTCTCAAAAAGAGACAGGTAACTTCCGGTAAAATCTAGCTAGAATGATGCTTTCTAAAAAATATATAGGAGGAGTTATGCCTAATATGCCTAAAGAAAAAACAGAAGGATGTTTTTGGGCCTCGGACGCTTCTTCGTGCAATAAGCCCTGTGGTATCGGCAACTTATGGTGTGAGGAGCACGGAGCAATGATTTATGAAGAACGTGTTCGTCGTGGTATGCCGCGTGGACAAGAAAGGGAGGAAGATGATCCTTTGGACGGCGAAAGCTGGCGAAACTAAGAAGCAATAACACTGCTTCTTTTTTATTTCCTTTTTCTTTTTGTATGACATTCCTTATACTAAGCATATGATAGAGATCATACCGGCAATTAATGCCGAGAATTTTCGTGATGTAACAGAGAAGATAAAACGGGTAGAGCCCTATGTACGGTGGGTACATATTGATGTTGCCGACGGCACATTTACGAAAAATATATTGTGGCACAATGCAAAAGATCTTCTTATGCTTAAAACGCCTCTTTTTATCGAAGTACACCTTATGGTTACTGACATTGAAAAAAAGATATCCTCATGGCTTTTGCCCAACGTTCGTCGCGTTATTTTTCATGTGGAAACTGCAAAAGACCCCCGAAGTATTGTGCGTGTATGTCATGCCGCCGATATAGAAGCGGGTATTGCCGTTCATCCGGATACGTCATGGGAGCAATTATTGCCGTATGTAAAAGAGGCAGACATAATACAAACACTTGCTGTTGTTCCGGGGCATGCCGGACAAGTGTTCCAAAAGAAGATTATCAAAAAAATTGAAGGATTACGTCGAATGTGTTCAACATGCCTCATTGAAGTGGATGGTGGTATGAATAAAGAAACCGCCGGACGTGCCATACAGGCGGGAGCTACGCATATTGTAGCGGCTTCAGCAATTTTTAACGGGGGGGATATAGAAAAAAATATCAAAGATCTGCAAAATATATAAACATGTATATACGGACATACATACTATGGAGCATGGGCGTTCTTATATTAGGCGCTGGCATTGCGGCACTTCCCGTAATAGGTATTCAATATGTTGTAAAACCGGCTTCAGTGCTTTTTGATGCCGAAGCGCATGACGATACCGGCGTAGCTTCTTCGAAAGAAGATATCATCAAAATAGCCGATATATCTTTTATGGATGATCGGTCACAAAATACATACGCAACACGCACGCTTGATCCAACTCTCCTTGTGCCGCCGTCTGCGGGGCGGGCCGTTGTTGCCGATCTTTCCGAAATGATGATACGTGTTTTTGAAGACGGAACCGCCATACACGAATATCCCATTCGTTCAAAAGGACGTCCGGGCTCATTATGGGAAACACCCACCGGCGCATATACTATTAAAACAAAGGAGGAAAATCACTACTCTACAATAGGAAATGTTTGGATGCCGCACAGTATGCAGTTTTTCGGCAATTTTTTCATTCACGGTTGGCCGGAGTACGCGAATGGTTCTCCGGTGCCGGAAGGGTTTTCCGGCGGATGTATCCGTCTCTCGAAAGAAGATGCTGAAGCGTTGTTCAAAGAGATGGACATAGGCGTTCCGGTGCTTGTTATAAGCGGTACCGGCACTGGCATAGCGCCTGATCATAATGAGAACACAAATACCGTTTTTTCCTATACCGGAACGGATTCATTTATGCCGCCGCCGTTTCTTTCCGCGCGCTCGGCTTTTGTTGCCGATCTTGAAAATGATTTTGTATTTTTTGAAAAAAATCCGGATGAGGTTCGCGCTATTGCTTCTTTATCCAAACTAATGACGGCACTTGTTTCGCTTGAGGCAATAAACCAATTTAAAACGGTAACCATAACCAATGAAGATGTTGAAATTTATGGTGCCGCCGGAGGACTTAGTGAAGGAGATATATTCGAGGCAGGAGAGTTGTTGTGGCCTCTTTTACTGGCATCGTCTAACGATGCTTCCTACGCCATTGCGCGCACTATGGGGGAACATTGGTTTGTAAGTCTTATGAACGAAAAAGCAAAGAGTCTGGGTCTTACTCATACATCGTTTGAAGAGCCGTCCGGACTAAGTCCCGAAAACACATCAACGGTTATTGATCTGTTTCGCCTGACAAAGCATTTGTGGGAAGATAAACGATCTCTTCTTATTATGACCCAAGAAAGAAACCACGGTGCATGGCGCAATATTCATCCGTTTGCTTCAAAGGATTCATTTCTTGGGGGTAAAACGGGATATATTCCCGAGGCAAAACGAACAATCATAGCCACATTTTTAATTCCTTTTGGCGAATTTGAAGAACGTCCGGTAGCGGTTGTTCTTCTGGGATCGGACGATATTCGGTCTGACGTTGAACGACTTCGTTTATGGGTTAAAAACAATTTTTCTTATTCATACGAAAATGATACGCAGGATAATCAATTTGTTTTATATACGCCCGTAGATGACACACATAATAACGAATCCCTTTCTCTTCTCTTCGGCGGTGATGTTATGTTGGACAGAGGCATTGAAAATATTATAGAAGATCAAAGATATAACTGGATGTATCCTTTTGAACAGGTGGTTCAGGAAACACAACGTGCCGATCTTGCATTTGTAAATTTGGAAGGTCCGGTATCTGACGCGGGACAGGATAGAAAAAATCTGTATTCATTTCGTATGAATCCGGCAAGCATGAATGCTCTTTTAGGTGCGGGTATTGATGTTGTATCTCTTGCAAATAATCACATAGGTGATTTTGGAAGAGAGGCACTGGAAGACACTATGCGTCGTCTGCATAGGGCTCAAATTGCATATACGGGAGCCGCATGGAACAGTACTGAACTGCTTGAACCAACGATACGCATGGTGAAGGGGAGACGCATTGGTTTTCTGGCGTTTACTGATGTAGGTCCCGATTGGCTTTCTGCGGATGACGCTCTTTCTGGTATTGCCATTGCTTCGGCGACATATGTGGAAGATACCGTTCGACAAGCAAGTAAAAAGGTTGATATACTAGTGGTATCGTTCCATTTTGGAAATGAATACGAAGCACGACCAACAAAAAGACAGCAGTTACTTGCTCGAACAGCCATTGATGCGGGAGCACGTATTATTATAGGGCATCATCCTCATACGGTTCAGTCCATTGAAGAATATCGAAATGGCGTTATCGCATACAGTTTGGGAAACTTTATATTCGATCAAAATTTTTCGGAAGAGACATCAGAAGGACTTCTACTTAATGTAGAGCTTACTGGCAATGAAATTACAGCCGTAGTTCCGATACCTATCGGATTTTCGGATACCTTCCAGCCTTTTATTCGATAGTGTTACCGTTTCTTAATATTTTCCCATGCATATATCCGATGATAAAATTCGAGACCTTGAAATAACGGCGAACATGATTCGTCAGTCTGTAATTGAAATGCTAATATGTGCGGAAAGCGGTCATACGGCAGGGCCTTTAGGTATGGCCGATATTTTTACGGCATTATATTTTCATATTCTACGCCATGATCCTAAAAATCCCGATAAGGAGGATCGCGATATTCTCGTGCTTTCCAACGGTCATATTTGTCCCGTGTATTATGCCACGTTGGCACATGCCGGTTATTTTCCAAAAGAGGAGCTGATGACACTTCGGAAAATCGGCACGCGCTTGCAGGGACATCCTCATCGGGGAACATTGCCGGGTATTGAAACCACATCCGGACCGTTAGGGTCGGGACTTTCACAGGCCATTGGTATCGCCTTGGCGCTTAAGATGGATAATAAGCAAAATCAAGTATACTGTCTGCTTGGTGACGGTGAACAGCAGGAAGGGAATGTATGGGAAGCTCTTATGCTTGCCGGAAAACTTCACCTGGATAACCTTACAGCTATTACTGACAGAAATAACATTCAGATAGATGGTATGACGGAAGACATAATGCCCATGGAACCGCTTAGGGAAAAATATGAAGCATTTAATTGGCATGTTCTTGATATTGATGGACATAATTTTCCCGCTATTGTGGGCAGTGTAGAAGAAGCGCGTGCCATTTATGAGCGTCCCGTTATGATTATCGCGCATACTATTCCCGGACGCGGTATTCCGGAAATTGAATTTGATTATCGCTGGCACGGTAATCCTCCCGGAAAAGGACCGGATGATATTATCCCAAAGGAAGATCAGGGAAAACGATTTTTAGAAGAACTTCGTACGCTGGGAGGTAAAATAAAAAGTGAACACGAATAATATTATTTCTTATGCCCCTTAATACAGCCGTACAATTAGCTCCCAATATACTTGATCCCAAAAAAGTTGAACGCATACCGCTCCGTGCCGGATTTGGTGAAGGACTTATTCAGATAGCAGATGAAAACCCTCACGTGGTTGGTTTATGTGCCGATCTTACTGGATCTACTAAAATGGATGCATTTGCCAAAAAGTATCCGGAGCGTTTTATTCAAATAGGTGTTGCGGAACAAAATTTGGCAACGGTAGCATCCGGACTCGCAAAAATGGGAAAAATTCCTTATTTTTCTTCATATGCCATGTTTTCTCCCGGACGTAATTGGGAGCAAATTCGTACTACTATTTGCTACAATGATGTTCATGCCATTTTAGTGGGTTCTCATGCCGGCATATCGGTAGGCCCTGACGGCGCTACGCACCAGGCCATTGAAGATATCGCCATTACTCGTGTTATTCCCAATATGTCTGTTATTGTACCTGCTGATGCCCATGAGGCACGAAAAGCTACTATGGCGGTGGCCGGGCTTTCGGGTGGTGTGTACCTTCGTCTTGCTCGTGAAAAAACACCGATAATGACTATGCCGGAAACGGCATTCGAAATCGGGAAAGCATATTATATATGGCAGTCGGCAAAAGAAAAACCGGATGTAGCCCTTATTGCCGCCGGCCCCCTTCTCCATAATGCTCTTTTAGTGGCACAAGAGTTGGAGCAGAAAGGAATCGGTGTTACGGTAGTTAATAATCATACAGTCAAACCTCTTGATAATGATACTATAATAGAAGCCGCAAAAAATGCCGGCGCAGTGGTTACCATAGAAGAACATCAAATAGCGGGAGGAATGGGAGGAGCTGTAGCGGAATGTTTAGCGGCGCATTATCCGGTTCCTATGGAGTTTATCGGTGTTCGTGATCGATTTGGAGAATCGGGAGAACCGGATGAACTATTAGAGCATTTTGGTATGGGAACGCATGATATCATAAAAGCCGTTAAAAAAGTCCTTAAACGCAAATAATAAAGAGTTGTCACACAATCATATGCGTACTTTCTTTCTCATTGCTTTTTTAATCGTAGCACTGGCATCCGTTGTTCCGATTTTATCAAATAATTCAGCATCATCGGCGTCGGTGCTTATCGGTATCCAGGAAGAAATTTCCATCATACTCAAGAAAATTTTTCAATTGCAAAAAGATTTAGATTTTCTGAAAGCTCAAAAACCCGAAGTGGAAGTATATGTAGCTCCACCTGCTGATATTGAAGAACCTGCGGTGAATGTGCGTACAGACTATATACCTCTTGTCAGTCATAATCTTCAAGAGGGACTTGTTGTTTTGTATAAATTCAGTGTTACTGCCGGGCCGGACCGCCCGGAAGTAATTGATACGTTTACCTTTGTTATAGAAAAACAGGATATTTCCCTAAAACGTCTCGAGTTATATGCCTTTGCCGACAGTGAATTTACGACAAGCGCATTTACTACAAATCCTGCCGGAAAATATACGGCGTCCCTTGACGATGAACGAAAGACTGTTCGTATTACGATAACAAACGGCGAAGGTACACCGGCAAAAATTCCGGCGGGAGAAACATACTATTTTGAACTGCGCGGTATATCTGCCGGTAAAAATATTTCCGCAAGAATCACCACTATCCTTGAAGGATTTGCCGCGGAAATTCTAGAATAACAGCTTATATTTTATTCATGGAGCAATTTGATTTTATAGCCATAGGAGACGTTGTGACAGATGCATTTATTAAATTGGAAGATGCGGGAGCTTCCGTTGATGAGGAGCGCAATCTTCTCTGCATGAAATTTAAGGATAAAATACCGTATCATGACGTAACGATTGTACCAGCCGTGGGAAATGCCGCTAATGCCGCTGTTTCGGCGGCTCGTTTAGGACTTAAAACCGCTTTTATTTCTGATGTGGGAGCTGATGATTGGGGAAGAGAATGTCTTGATACTTTGAAAAAGAATAAGGTTGATACGCAATTTGTGGCATCGCATGAAGGAGAAAAAACAAACTATCATTATGTTTTGTGGTATGGCGATGAACGTACTATTTTGGTAAAGCATGAAAAATACGACTACGTGCTTCCTGGTTTTGGTGAACCGAAATGGGTATATTTTTCCTCCATGAGCGAAAATGCCCTTCCTTTTCATGATGCTTTAGTGGAGTATTTAAACATACATCCCAATGTAAAACTCGCATTCCAGCCCGGTACCTATCAAATGAAATTTGGAAAGGATCGTTTGTCGGAAATATACAAGCGTTCTGATTTTTTTGTCTGCAATAAGGAGGAGGCGGAACGCATTTTGGAAACGGAAGAGCGTGATATAAAAAAACTGTTGGAGATGATGCATAAAGTGGGCCCGCGGCTTGTTGTTATCACTGATGGAAAAAATGGTGCTTATACATATGACGGAGCGGAGATGTGGAGTATGCCGCTCTACCCGGATCCCAAGCCTCCGGTAGACCGCACGGGAGCCGGGGACGCATTTTCGTCCACTTTGGCGGCATTTCTTGCTACGGGGATGAGTACCGATGAAGCGCTTCGGCGCGCACCTATTAATTCCATGTCGGTGGTGCAATATGTCGGTGCCCAGGAAGGACTTCTTTCAAAGGAGCGTTTGGAAGAGTTTCTTGCAAATGCTCCTCGTGATTATGTACCGAAACAATTATAGTATTTGATAACGTTTTTATTCTTTATTTTTACCATGCTTACACTACAGGAAATTTTACGTCATACGCGAACGGAACAACACGCTATTGGCCACTTTAACATTTCAAATTTAGATATGTTCCGCGGCATTATGGAAGGAGCGAAGGCGGTAAATGCATCTGCTGTCATGATTGGAACATCAGAAGGGGAGGCCGCATTTATCGGGCGTCGGCAGGCGTTGGCACTCACGGAAAGTATGCGAGACGAGTACGGTATTATAATATATCTGAATGCGGACCATCATAAAAGTGTGGCGGCCGCAAAAGAAGCGATTGATGCCGGGTATACTTCCATACATATAGATCTTTCAAAAGAACCATATGAAAAAAATCTTGCCGGTGTAAAGGAAGTTGTTGATTACGCCAAATCGAAAAATCCGGCTATATCTGTAGAGGGTGAATTGGGATATTTACCAACGGATTCTTCAAAAATATATGACGAAACAGTTTCTATTCCGGAAGGAAGTTTGACACAACCGGAAGAAGCCGCTGTTTTCGTAAAAGAAACAGGTATCGATCGCTTTGCCGCCGCTATAGGAAATCTGCATGGCATTGCCGCTAATGAACCGCAACTTGATTTTGAACGCATTAAAGCCATTAAAGATGCGTTGCCGGAAGACGTAGCGCTTGTTCTGCATGGCGGATCCGGTATACCGCTTGGACATATTAAAGAAGCCATTGCGCTCGGTATGAATAATGTGCATGTTTCCACAGAGCTTCGTGTGGCATATATAACAACACTTAGGAAAGCCTTTGCGGAAAATGAAGAAGAAACAACACCTTATAAATTATTTCCTCCCGGCATAGAGGCGATAAAGAATATAGTAAAAGAAAAAATTACCCTGTTTACGGGAAAATAGGATACTTGCCGCGCATTGCGCATTGTGCTACAATATTCCTCATGGCTGAACTCATAGCAACATCTCGAAAAGAATTAGGAAAAAAATCATGTCGTGTACGCGCGGCAGGGTTTGTTCCTGCTGTTTTATATGGATATGGTACCAAACCACAGCCTCTTTCCGTAGAAAGTCATGTATTTGAAAAGACATGGCGCCGGGAGGGTGAATCTTCCGTTATTACCCTTGTGATAGAGGGCGACAAATCTTATAACGTACTTATCCAAGATGTGGCACTTCACCCTATACACGACAACCCCATTCATATAGACTTCTATGCCGTTCAAATGAATAAACCTATTGACGCCATGGTGGCACTCTCTTTTACGGGTGAGTCAGATGCCTTAAAAACATTGGGAGGTGTCCTAGTGCGTGTAATTCAGGAAGTGGAGGTACGTGCTTTACCTAAAGACTTACCTCACGAAATAGAAATTCCTCTCAAATCACTCCGCACATTCGAAGATCAGATACTTATTAAAGATATACCGATGCCTTCAGGTGTTGAAATCCTTACCGACGGCGAACAAGTTGTTGCTCTGGTAGAAGCACCGCGTTCTGACGAAGATCTTGCGGCGCTTGATGAAATGCCGGCCGGTACATCCGTTGAAGATATCGAAGTTACCGGTAAAAAACCGGAAGAGTCTTCTGAAGAAGATACGGAGAATAAATAATAATACAATAAATGCACAAAAAAACTCCCCTTAAGGGAAGTTTTTTTGTGCTAGCGAGTAAGACTATTTAGAATATCTATTTGATCTTGATATGTTTCTACTTTGGCAAGTACTTGATTGGCATACGATCGCCCTAAATAAGAATCCCAATTACCTCCCGCAAAATAACGGGCAGCCGCTTTAAATTCATTTGAAACCGCGCCATTATCGCGAAGAAGAAGAGCGGATGCCGTAAAGGCATCCTTGGGATTCCAAGGATTTGCGGGTGTGTTTCCGGTAATACGAGATACGGCATCTTTGTATAATACCCAAGTAGATGGAATAAATTGAGCCGGTCCCATAGCGCCTCCCCAACCAACACGATTTCCGCTTGAATCACGCATAGGACAGGAAACAGGCATTTGATTAGGATCAAGTCCCAGTTCGTTTATAACCTGTAAAAACGGTCCGTCGTCTCGTCCGGGTTTCATGACGTTTTGCCATTTGTATTTCGGTGGATCATCGACTAAATTACACTGCCCAATATTTCTTCCCAGTTCTGATTCTTGTGCAATAATTCCCAGGATAAATGCGGCTCGCACACCAGTACCGACAGATGCCGCTTCTGCATGAGCAAGTGCCTGCTCAAAGGGAATAGCGGGAGACCCTTGCAGTAAAAATAGCTGACTGCGAATATCCGCGGCACGACGTTTCTTTTCATCAGCGAGTTTCTGATAATTTGACTGCTCACCCCGCGTTACAGTAAGGATATTTTGTTTTTCTTGCTCTTTTTGCTGTTGTATGCGCTTTTCAATTTCCTGTAACGCACGAAGTTCCGTTTGCTCTTGTTTTTCTCCCAGCAAATCTTCTTTTACCTGTTCTTCCGTAATAATATTCGTTCGCAGTTCGTGAAAGGATGTTTGAATAGCAAACTGTAAAGAATCAATAGTATCAAGTTCCACAAAAAAATCGGAAAGTTCATCATATCCTAACAGCATTTCCACCACCGATGTATCATCATACTCATACAACGTACGCATGGCCTCCTTAAGGGAATCTCGTTCCGCATTTATTTTACGTCCCATTTCTTCTATGGAACGATTTTTTTCCTCTATGGTTGAAGAGATTTCCCCGATAGCCAAATCACGCCTACGTACCTCAAGTTGTGCTTTTTTGACTTGAGCATCAATAATGGCTATATCTCTTTCCAAAGAAGCCGCTTCACTTCGTTTTCCGTCAATAAGGATATTAAACCCGTTAATCTGACTTTCTAATGCATTAAGTTCTGTTTTGAGAGCGTTTCGCTGTGCCTCAACAAGCTCGCTCGCAGGTTGCGCCAGAAGTCTTATCGGAAAGGATCCCAAAATACTTAATCCCAGAGTAATATATAATAATCGAAATATAATATTCATATGTTCCTTAAGTATACCGAATTTATAATTTTTTCACTATCCACACATGATAAGATGCTTGACGACTTTAGTCTGATGAATGGGAATTGGGGGAGGATGCAGTAAAATGGGAACATTGACTTATTTTCTCATATCCGTATCATATAGATACTAATCTATATGATACGGATATGAACTCTGTTAAAAAATCATGCGTATCGTGTTTTAAAACTCTTGCGGAACGAACACGCCTTCGTATTCTTAAGGAATTACAAGAACATGGGGCGCGTAATGTAACGGAACTCACTCGCATGCTCGGAATAACACAACCAACGGTGTCACATCATTTGGATGTCTTGTTTAAAAACAGCATAGTCGAGAAAAAACAGGAAGGGAAACACATCTACTATACGTATAATAATAATTATCCTTGCCGAAGTTGCGGTATTTTTTCGGCGTCCATACGAATATAAACAATGAAGTATTATGAAAAAAAGGAGAATCTATCTTGATTATGCCGCCGCAACACCGCTTAATCCCTCGACCTTAAGATCAATGTTGCCATTCTTAAAAAATGCATATGGAAATCCATCTTCTATTCATGAGGAAGGACGCATTGCAAAAAAGGCCATCATGAAAGCGCGGGCAGATGTTGCCCGCATATTGCATGTGCATGATGATGAGATCATATTCACCGGATCAGGTACGGAATCGGTCGCTCTTGCTATACACGGTATTCTTACGCTGTTCCCCAAAAAACATATCATAACAAGTACTATAGAACACCCCGCCGCTTTGGAGAATATTCGTATGTTTGAACAAAAAAACTATCCTGTTTCTTATGTTTCCGTAAGCAAAGAAGGAACGATACATATGGAAGATATTAAAAAAAGTATACGTCCCGAAACTGTTTTTATATCCATAATGTATGCTAATAACGAAATTGGCAGTGTTCAACCCATAAAAGACATCGCAAAAATAGTAAAAAACGAACGTATGCGCCGGCTTAATAACAATGAAACACTCCCCGTATGGCTTCATACCGACGCTTGTCAGGCCGCAGGATATCTCGATATAAATATACTGCGCTTGCATACCGATCTTTTTACTCTTAACGGATCAAAGATATACGGACCGAAGGGTGTTGGTGTTTTATATAAAAGCAGGGAAGTGTCATTTAATCCGTTCTGGAAGGGTGGCGGACAAGAAAACACCTTGCGAAGCGGAACTGAAAACGTAGCCGGCATTGTCGGTATTGCTCATGCTCTTACGGAGATTGAAAAAAATAAGGAAAAAGAGGTACGCCGTCTTTCCATACTTCAAGATTATTTTATAAAAACAATTACACAAAAAATCCCCGAGGCACGCATAACGCTGTCTTCTATAGAAAAAGGGGGGAAATTGCCGCACATAGTGCATGTAATGTTTCCGAATAGAAACGGGGAAATATTGGCTATATATCTTGATAATGAAGGAATTGCCGTATCTTCTCAGTCAGCATGTGCTACTACCACAGACCATCCGTCTCATGTTATGATTGGGTTAGGAAGATCAGAAAAAGAGGCACGGGAAAGTATTCGCTTTTCTTTTGGAAAATATACCACAAAAAAAGATATAGACTGCGTGCTACGCGCTCTTTCTCGTATTCTTGTTTTGCTTGAGAAAATGCCGTCCGATACGCTTGTCAAATAAAAAATAATTCAGCAATAATATTAAATGAATCCCGAAAAAAAAATAGGTAAATTGTTTGTTGATCGCGCGCTTTGCATCGGAGCCGCGAGTTGTGTGGCAGTGGCGCCGGACGTATTTGAACTTGACGAAGAGAATAAGGCGGTAGTAAAGAACGCCAAGGGTGCCGATACCGAAACCATTATTTTGGCGGCAAAATCATGCCCTACGCGTGCCATATTTGTATACGATGAAAATGGAGAACAAATATATCCTTAAATTACAGCCTCTATAACTATTTACCGCTTATACATTAACTTATAGTACTATGAGAGAAGTAAAACCGCTTGCTTACAAAGAATTAGACGGCATATCCGAAAAACAACTCGCGGAACATCATAATGTTTTATATGCCGGTTATGTAAAGAAAACGACTGAAATTGAAGAGAAAATAAAAACAGCCGATACATCAGCGGCGAATGGCGTATATAGTGAGTTTGGGGAACTGAAACGAGAAGAAACTTTTGCCGTAAATGGCGTTAAATTACATGAGGGGTATTTCGATAATATGATACCAAATGGGTCAAATATATCGGGACCCATAAAAACGCTTATTGAAAGAGATTTTGGATCATATGATGCATGGGAAAAAGAATTTAAAGCAACTGGCATAGCCGGACGCGGTTGGGCAGTTCTCGGATATGATCTTGATGAAAAAAAACTTCGTACCGTTCTCTGCGATGCTCATAATCATGGGGGGGTCTGGAATATGGTAGCTCTTCTGATTATGGATATTTACGAGCATGCTTACTTTATCGACTACGGTACGGCTCGAAAAACATATATTGAATCATTCTTCAAAAATATTAACTGGGAACATGTAAACGGCCTTTTGGAGAAATACGGCATATAAACCGATAGGACTATAAAAAGAAAAATAGTATTGACATAATTAATAAACATCAGTAAAATAAAACATATCAATGCGCGTATTACCGCATGTCACATTAGGCTTATATGGAAGATTTAACTAAAGCACAACTTATCTGGCTTGTCCTTTTGGTAAGCTTTGTAACATCTTTAAGCACGGTAACAGTTACAGTGTCTCTTCTTGAGGCTATGCCTTCGAAACCCTCTTCGCAAACAATTCTTCAACGTGTTGTGGATCGAGTTACAACACCCACCCAACATACCGACGCTTCTTCCGAAAAAGATACCATAGTCGTAGTTTCCGAAGAGGATCGTGTAGTAGCTGTGGTGGAGGAAGCGTCTCCCGCCGTCGTAAGCATTATAGCTACACGTGATCTTCCAAGCTTTGAGCATGTTTTAATAGATCCGTTTAGCGATTTATTTTCAAATTTTAATCCGGAAATAAAAGAACAAGAAATAGGTCGTGGATCAGGGTTTATTACATCTTCCGATGGCACCATTATTACCAACCGGCACGTTGTCGCCGATACGGAAGCAGCTTATACGGTAATTCTCAACAACGGAGCATCTTATCATGCTACCGTCATGGCACGTGACCCAATCCATGATATCGCCATTCTTAACATAGACGCTCAAAATCTTCCGTTTATTTCTTTGGGAAATTCTTCCGATATAAAAATTGGGCAAAGCATTATTGCGATTGGTAATGCGTTGGGGCAATTCCAAAATACCGTATCAGTAGGTGTTATTTCCGGCACCGGACGAACCGTAACCGCTAATGGCGGCATTAACGGTCCTTCCGATCTTCAGCGTGTTATTCAGACGGATGCGGCCATAAATCCGGGAAATTCCGGCGGCCCCCTCCTCAATCTCCGCGGAGAAGTAATCGGTATTAACACTGCTATTATTACAGGGGCCGAAAATATAAGTTTCGCCGTGCCATCAAATCTCATCACGCGTGATATTGCACAAGTAGAAAAATATGGTCGTATTACCTATGCATTTCTCGGTATCCGTTATCGTATTGTAACGGATGCTCTTGCGGAAGAACAAAACTTACCGGCAACGGAGGGCGCACTCATTATATCGGGAAATACATCTGAACCAGCTATTGTTTCCGGATCTCCCGCGGCGGATGCCGGTCTTCGGGAGGGAGATATTATTACGGAAATTAACGGTATTGCGCTTACTCAAGCTCACCATTTAGCTGAACGCATCCAGGAAAGCACCGTAGGAGAAACTATAACGCTTTCAGTATTAAGGGGAACTCAAAATCTTCAATTTTCCGTAACGCTTGATGAATTACCCGACTAACCATATTGATAACATAATCATACACCATGACTCCATTTCATAATTTCACCGTAAAAGCACAGGAAGCATTAAAGCGGGCTCACGAACTCGCTATTGAACGTGGACATAACCAAATTGATGCGCTCCATCTTCTAACAGCTCTTCTTCTTCAGGAAGAGGGTATTGTTATGTCTATGCTGGATCGTATGGAAATTGACGTTCAACTTCTTCTTGATTCCGTGTTTGATAAATTAAACGGTAATATGCGTGCTGAAGTACTCGCGCCAACGCCTCAAATCTATCTGACACAGGATTTGGCACGCATATTGGAAGAATCACACAAACTGGCGGCCAGCCTGAAGGATGAATTTATATCAACAGAGCATTTGTTTTTGGCTCTTATCGAAGTTCCATCACGTGCTCACGATGTTCTTGCCAAGTTTCGCATCGAAAAGGATGCCGTTATGCATATTCTTACCGAAATACGCGGATCACAAACAATAACGGACATGGAACCGGAAGCGAAATACCAGGCGCTTGAAAAATATGCCCGCAACTTAACGCGCCTTGCACGCGAAGAAAAACTTGATCCGGTAATTGGGCGAGAAGAAGAGATTCGGCGCGTTATGCAGATTTTGTCGCGCCGCACAAAGAACAACCCGGTACTTATCGGTGAGCCCGGTGTCGGAAAAACAGCCATCGTAGAAGGACTTGCTGAACGTATTGTTGCGGGAGATGTTCCGGAAAGTCTAAAGGATAAGGAACTTATATCGCTTGATTTAGGGGCTCTTGTTGCCGGAACAAAATATCGCGGTGAATTCGAAGAACGTCTTAAGGCGGTCCTGAAAGAAATTGATCGGGCGGCGGGAAATATCCTTTTGTTTATCGATGAGCTTCACACTATTGTCGGTGCCGGTGCCGCTGAAGGCGCCATTGATGCATCTAATATGCTAAAACCGGCCCTTGCACGAGGGGAACTGCATGCCGTTGGTGCTACTACCATTAAGGAGTATCAAAAATATATTGAAAAAGATGCCGCTTTAGCACGCCGCTTTCAACCGGTGTATGTAGAAGAACCTTCCGTAGAAGATGCCGTTGCTATTATGCGTGGTCTTAAAGAAAAATACGAACTTCATCACGGTGTACGTATTTCGGACGACTCCCTTATTGCCGCCGTACAGCTTTCAGCGCGTTATCTTAGCGACCGTTTTCTACCCGATAAAGCTATCGACCTGGTGGATGAGGCAGCTTCTTCATTGCGGCTTGAAATCGATTCGATGCCGAAGGATCTTGATCGTTCTCGTAGAGAAATTATGCGGCTTGAAATCGAAAAAGAAGCATTACATCGCGAAACAGAGGGGAATAATCGGCAAAAAGTCCGTAAAATTCAAAAACAGATTGAGGATGTACGGGAAAAAACCGAAGGTCTTGAGCTTGCATGGAAAAATGAAAAAGATGCTATTTCGAATATCCGCGGTATGAAAAAAAATCTGGACAATCTTCGACAGGAATCGGATATGGCGGAACGGGAAGGAAATTTAGCACATGTTGCTGAAATCCGCTACGGCCGCATACCGGCTCTTGAGAAAAATATCAAACAAGAAGAAATAAAACTTCGTAAATTACAATCCTCCCGTAAAATTCTTAAAGAGCGTGTTGACGAAGAAGACATCGCCGAAGTTATTTCTCGCTGGACCGGCATTCCGGTAACACGCATGCTCGAAGAGGAAGCGCAAAAGCTTCTTAAAATGGAAAGTGTTCTTAAAAATCGTGTAGTGGGACAAGATGATGCCATTATAAAAGTAGCTCAGGCCATCCGCCGTTCCCGAGCGGGTATTGCAGAAGAAGATCGTCCGGTGGGATCTTTTATGTTCTTAGGTCCTACCGGAGTGGGGAAAACAGAGCTCGCACGCACTCTTGCCGGATTTATGTTTAACGATGAACGCGCACTTATTCGAGTGGATATGTCGGAATACATGGAACGCCATACGGTTTCCAAATTTATCGGCTCTCCCCCCGGTTATGTGGGTCATGAAGAGGGTGGACAGCTTACGGAACTCATTCGTCATAGGCCTTATTCCGTCGTTTTATTCGATGAAATTGAAAAGGCGCATCCGGAAGTATTTAACATCATGCTTCAAATTTTGGACAACGGCCGTCTTACCGATGCCAAGGGGCGTCATGTAAATTTCAAAAATACCGTTATCATTATGACATCAAACATCGGATCAGAGTTTGTACGGGAAATGGAGCGCTTGGGATTCTCCGCTGACGGAGAAGATACCAACGAACGCAGGGAAGATGACCTAAAAGGAAAAATCCGAGAATCTCTGGAACGTAATTTTCGTCCGGAATTTCTTAATCGTCTGGATGAAATTATCATCTTTGACAGTTTATCCCAGGATGTTCTAAGTGAAATTGTAAAAATTCAGTTAATCCGTGTCGTAAAACGATTGGAAGACAAGCAGATTGCATTAAAGGTAAGTACGGAAGCGCGCAAATTCTTGGCTCGAGAGGGATATGATCCAAATTACGGAGCGCGTCCCTTAAAGCGACTGATTGAGAGTCAGATACTAAATCCGCTCGCCGAACTTATTGTGGCGCGAAAAGTGGAAAAGGGATCAACTATCCATGTGGACGTAAAAGACAATAAGCTCATACTTGAATCAACGGTAAAGCCAAAAAAACGATCCCGTGTGACAACTAAGAAATCCCTTTCCGCTTCAGCGTAGCAAAGTCGTTATTTTTACCGAACACAAAAATCCCGCCCTATACACCGGCGGGATTTTTGTGTACAATATACTCACGTTAAAAATCAACATAGCCCTATATTACAATTAGCTATGTTGTATACGGCAATATATAAGTTATCATGGGTCGGTGGCGGAGCGGTCAATGCCTAGCCGTTCGACATGCTCCCGGCATGTCTTACTCTAGCGGTATTGCCTACGAAGTATCTCATAATAAATTGGGTCGGTGGCGGAGCGGTCAATCGCACTAGACTGTAAATCTAGCGGCTATATGCCTACGCAGGTTCGAATCCTGCCCGGCCCACACAATACGCCGTCGTAGCTCAGTTGGTAGAGCGTCGCCATGGTAAGGCGAAGGTCATCGGTTCAATCCCGATCGACGGCTCCAGAGAGATATTGTAAAAGTATTATATCTGTGTTATAAATCGTCCACAAACTAACACATCACTATGCCACAGCCAAATCTTATCAAACTTCAATGCACAACGTGCAAACGAATCAACTACTGGACTCGCAAAAATAAGAAAAAGGTAGAGCGAAAACTTGATCTTTCGAAATTTTGCAAATGGGATCGCGCACGCACACCTCACAAAGAAATTAAGAAATAATTTTAAAGGGAGCATACCTGCTCCCTTTAAAATTACAAAAATTCCTATATACTTTATATAGTAACGTAGCTTAATGTAATGGGGGTATAGTTCAATGGCAGAATTCTGGTCTCCAAAACCAGCGATCTTGGTTCGAATCCAAGTACCCCCGCACAAAGACGTGCAATTCTTATATTGACTTTTCTTTTAATTTAGCTTACGGTGCATTCGATACAACCTTTAAAAAGGGAGGTGTTCTTATGCAATTGCCGGAAAATAAAGATTTCGTTTTTACGATTTTTGATGATCCCGACAATCAAACACTGGAACATAAAGATGTATATACATTTCTCACTGACATAGGCATGCGAACCACTAAAGGTATCTGGCCTCTTAGTGCTGATGATGCTGAAATACAGACTCGGTGGGGAAGCAGTTGTCAAAATACCGCGTATCTTAATCACGCCCTTCAACTTCAAAATGAGGGATTTGAAATTGCTCTTCACAACGTTGCGTGCGTATCATCTCTTCGTGAAAAGGTAATTCGTGGACTTGAAGAATTTCATTCCCTGTTTGGTCACTATCCGTATAGTATGGCTAATCACAGCGGGTGTCGGGATTCTCTGTATTGGGGAGATGCCCGCATTGCAGGCATGCGTAAGATTATTTACCGACTTCTCACATTAAACAAAAATCATCGCAAATTTCAGGGTCACATGAATATGAGTCCTTACTTTTGGGGTGATTATTGCTATGAAAAAATAACGTATGTGCGAAGCTTTGTGTTTTCCAGTATTAATCTCGCAAGTGTATGCCGAAAAATTCCCTATAAAGATCCTCTAAGGACAAGTATACCGTATTGGTTTCCGTCATCAGAGGGCGCAAATGTTAACTCATTTAACAAAATGATAAGTGAAGCCAATCAAGATCGTTTAGCGGAAGAACGCGGTGTATGTATCATGTATACGCATTTTGCGGGCGGTTTTATGGAAAACGGAAAATTACATGCGCAGTTTAAGAAACGCATGACGCGTCTTTCAAAAATGAACGGGTGGTTTGTGCCGGTACATGAACTACTCGACCATCTTCTGGCACAACAGCCTGTTTCCATAATAACACCAAAAGAACAAAGAAAAATGGAATGGGTATGGTTGCTCGATAAAATACTTCGTACCCGCGGGACAAGTTAACGAGATTATGGGGAGATGTCTAATGATCACATGTGAACGGGTGAGTGAGGTTAACGAGGCATTCAGAGAGTATTTAACATTATTTCAAACACCGGTGTGGCTGAAATTCATAAAAAATACTCAAGGAGCAGATCCCGTTATAATCGCTCTTATGCAGGACGGGTGCATTGCCGGATACTTTATAGGGTGTATGGTAAAAAAATTTGGCATACGTATTCTTGGAAGTCCTTTTCCGGGCTGGACAACCGGTTATATGGGATTTTGCCTATCAAATGCCATATCGCCGGAAAAAGCTCTATTTGCTGTTACGGATTATGCATTCCATAAACTTGGGTGTATGCATATAGAGATTATGGACAAGGACATAAACCTCTCGCAATTTTACGCTATTTCCAAAAAGTATCCTTTATCTCACAGGATATTTGGGACGTTTGAGATCGACCTTACTCAATCGCCGGATATTCTTCTTGGAAAAATGAATCAGAATCGCCGGCGCAACTTGAAAGCGGCTAAAAAAAACGGCATAACCATAGAAGAAGCACCTATGGACACGAGTTTTGTCCGGGATTATCACGATAACCTTATAGCTGTTTTCAAAAAACAGCACAGCACCCCCACATACGATGAAAAGCGTGTTAAAGCCTTGATTGATACTCTAGGTAGTTTCGAATTACTTCTATTGCTTAGGATATATAATAGGGATAGGGTATGTATTGCAACCGGTATATTTCCGGCATGGAATTCCATTGCATACTTTTGGGGTGGCGCCAGTATTCCCGCATATAATTATCTACGGCCAAATGAATCCATGCATTGGTACGCTATGATGTACTGGAAGACGCACGGCATGCGAATTTATAATATGGGTGGTGGCGGTGAATATAAGAAAAAGTACGGAGGGACGACAATTGAAACACCGTGGGTAAGAATTTCACGCTATAAACCCATATTGTTTCTTCGTACGTACGCGGAGAAGCTTCATAAATCGTTATTAAAAATACCATACATCGCCGCGTAATTATTATGCGCGGTGATTTTTATTTTACATATATAATGGAAATATACGACAATAACCATATGGAAAACAATATGGTTATAATGTAGTATGTATATTATCCCATGCAACTTGCCGATGATCTTATAGAAAAAGGTGTTTTAAAAACACCTCGTATTATCGATGCATTCCGTACCATAAAACGGCGGGATTTTATGCCGAATGATTTGCGTCCTCTTGCCGGTATAGATGAAGCTTTTCCCATAGGAAATGATCAAACCATCTCACAACCCTATACCGTAACTCTCATGCTTGAACTTTTAGACCCAAGACCCGGTGAAATTATCATGGATGTGGGGTACGGTTCCGGATGGCAAACAGCGCTTCTTGCTCATTGTGTGGGAAAGGAGGGGAAGGTACACGCTATTGAACGCATAAAAAATCTTTGCATATTCGGCAAAAAAAATCTGGAAAATTATTCTTCTCATTGGGGAAAACAGACCGTACATCTGCACTGCAGAGATGCAAAAGACGGACTTCCTCTGGAGGCAAAACGATACGGCGGATTTGATAAAATCATCGCCGCCGCCGCCGCTCCTTCCGTTCCGCATAACTGGGAAAAACAACTCGCCGTTGGAGGAAAAATCGTCATGCCCATTGATCATTCTCTTTGGGTATTTACAAAAAAGAAAGACGGATCATTTAAAAAGGAGGAATATCCCGGATTTGCATTCGTTCCTCTCGTAACAGAAAAAACCATTCGCACATTACCTACGGGAAATATATTTTTAAACACAATCGCCGCTCTTCTTATGGCAGTGCTTGTCTTATTCGTGTATGGTATTTCTCCTCCCTCCGCCCCCTATCCGCAAGAAATTACCATCCCCGGTGGTTCTACCGCCCGTCAGGTTTCGCGCATACTGACAGAAAAGCATATCGTGCGTTTCGAAAACGTATTCCTCTTGCATCTTTTCTTCCGGGGGGATTTGAGCCGTATTCAGGCGGGCGTGTATCTTTTCGAAAAACCACGGTCTTCATTGTCGGTTTCCCGTGTGCTGGTAAGTCCTCCGTTTCGGCGTATTTTAACCGTACGTGTCCCGGAAAGCTCCACACTGCGCGGTATTGCTCTTAGCTTGGAGGAAGCCGGTTTGTTTTCCCGGGAAGAATTTTGGCGCACGGCAGGCAGACCACCGGAAGATAACATGCTGGCGGATACCTATACTTCTCTTTCGCATGTTTCCGATCTTGTAAAGCAGTTTTCCTTTTTGAACACAAAACCCCTGCAAGCAACTCTTGAAGGATATTTATTTCCCGATACGTACGATTTTTTTGATGATGCCACACCACCGGAAATAACATTTAAAATGCTTCAAAATTTTGAAACACGTCTCCGCGAAGAAGGTTTATTTGAAGAGATAGAAGCACAAGGACGCACGCTTCATGAGGTTCTTACGTTCGCATCTCTTCTTGAAAAAGAAGCCATTACCTATGAAGACAAACGCATTATTGCGGGAATCATTAACAACCGCTTACAGGCAAATATTCCGCTTCAGCTTGATGCATCCCTCATGTACGTTACCGGAAGAGGGAGCAGTCTTCTTACAAAAGACGATCTTGCCCTTAAATCTCCCTATAATACCTATGTAATAAAAGGTCTTCCGGCAGGTCCCATAGCAAATCCGGGCATCGCCTCCATTAAAGCCGCTCTACACCCTGAAGAAACACCTTATTTTTACTACCTTTCGGACAACAATCTTACCATACATTACAGTCGAACTTTTGAGGAACATAAACAAAAAAAAGCTTTATATATTCCCTGATTCTCAAGTATCCCTCCTTGGAAATATATTTCTCACGTGATAGACTGTCGACGATGCATTATGGTAAAAAATCAAAAAAAGTATATGTAGCCATGAGCGGCGGCGTTGATTCTTCCGTAGCGGCTTTACTGCTTAAAAAGCAAGGATACGATGTCTACGGAGTATTCATGAAAGAATGGATACCACCCGATATAGTCTGTACATCCGCCGATGATCGCATTATGGCATCCCGCGTAGCGGCTTTTTTAGGCATACCCTTTACCGTATGGGATTTTAGCGATGCGTATGAAAAAAAGGTGGCGCATTATATGCTTCTCGAATATAAAAAAGGACGCACGCCAAACCCTGATATTATGTGCAATAAAGAGATAAAATTTAAAATGTTTCTTAATCGCGCCCTTAAAGAAGGGGCGGATTTCATAGCAACCGGACATTACATTAAAAAACGGAGAACAGAGGATAAAGAATTACAAAATTCCATCTATAGTCTTTTTGAAGCGGAGGATAAAAATAAAGATCAAACATATTTCCTCTGGACTCTTACGCAAAAAGAACTTATGCATAGTCTTTTTCCTATTGGGGAATACACGAAAAACACCGTACGCGCACTGGCGAAAAAAGCAAAATTGCCTTCATGGGACAAAAAAGATTCCCAAGGCGTATGTTTTGTAGGACAATTTGATTTCGCGGAATTTTTACGCATGCGTATACCGCAAAAACAAGGAGATGTGTTAAATGAAACCGGAAATATTATTGGCACGCATGACGGTACTGCGTTTTATACCATCGGTCAAAGACATGGTTTTAATATTTCAGTCGAAGAAGGAGGCATGGATAAAAAACCATTATATGTTTCGACAAAAGATATGAAACGCAACACCATAACCGTCGTTGAAAACCATAATTCATTGCTTGCAAAAAAAGAACTTACCGTATCCAATATAAACTGGATAACGGAAAAGCATCCCAAACTTCCGCTTTCATGTCTTGCGCGTATTCGCTACCGGCAACCCTTGCAGGACGCAACTCTACAAGTATTACATAAAGATAATACGGGGCAGAAAATTGAAAGCTATTATGTAACATTTAAAAAACCGCAAAAAGCCGTAACTCCCGGTCAATCAATCGTATTCTACGCAAACGGAGGAGAGATGATTGGTGGCGGTATTATTGCCGGCCTGTAAACACTTTATACTTAAAACATTATACCGTATACTGTTTTTATGACTTCCGATGAAATTCGAAAACGGTTCTTGGACTTTTTTGAGAAACGAGGACACACTATTGTGCCGTCGGCGCCTTTAGTGCCGGAAAATGATCCTTCCGTTCTTTTTAATACCGCCGGTATGCAACCACTCGTGCCATACCTTATGGGATTACCGCATCCTACCGGCAGTAGAAGAATTGCCAATACGCAAAAATGTATCCGTACCGTTGATATTGAAGAAGTGGGTGATAATACCCATCTTACATTTTTTGAGATGCTCGGTAATTGGTCGCTAGGGGATTATTTTAAAAAAGAAGCGATTGAATGGAGTTATGAATTTCTGACATCCAAAGATGACGGCCTGGCACTTGATCCAAAACGTCTCTATGTAACCGTTTTTGAGGGAAACGAGACAGCACCCGCAGACACAGAAGCATATGCTATATGGGAAAATATTTTTGAACGAGAAAATCTTGACCCCAAAAAAAGAATATTTTATATGGACGCAAAATCAAATTGGTGGAGTCCGGGAGAACAAGGCCCGTGTGGTCCGGATAGTGAAATGTTCTATGATCTTACAGGAAATCTTACCGGGGGTCTTTCCAAAAAAGAATTTATTGCCGCTGATGCAAAGCAAGAATTAGTGGAGATATGGAATGACGTATTTATGGAGTATGAAAAAAAGGATGGCGCTATCGTTGGCAAATTAAAAAATAAAAATGTTGATACCGGATCCGGATTTGAGCGCGTTGTTGCTGTGGTACAGAAAAAACACCATGTGTACGATACTGATCTGTTTCTACCCGTCATTACGCACATAAAAAACCATGCTCTTCATTCCGATACGACACATGAACGTATTATCGCAGACCACATGCGAGCAAGCGTTTTTATCATGGGAGACGGAGTTGCGCCCTCAAATACCGACAGAGGATACATCTTAAGACGGCTTTTGCGGCGCAGTATTCGCCGTGCCGACATACTGGGCATACCTCCATATACTCTTTCTTCCCTTATTCCGGTAATTCTACAAAAATATAATGATGCATATCCTGCCTTGAAGATGAAAGAACACGACATAGAAAAGGGAGTGCGGGAAGAAGAAACAAAATTTAGGCAGACATTGGAAAGAGGCCTGAAGGAATTTGAAAAATATAAAAAGCATACCATATCGGGATCGGACGCATTCACCTTGTTTTCCACGTATGGATTTCCCCTGGAACTTATTGAGGAAATAGCAAAGGAAAAAGAAATTACGGTTGATAAAAAAGGATTTTATGAAGAAATGAAACATCATCAGCATATCTCCCGTACAAGTTCAACCGGTAAATTTAAGGGAGGACTTGCCAATATGAATGAGAAAACAACCATGCTTCATACGGCAACTCATCTTATGCTTGCGGCACTCCGCGCCTACTTAGGGCCGGACGTTCATCAGGCAGGATCAAATATCAATGAAGAACGCGCACGATTTGATTTTACATATCCGAAAAAGGTAGAACGCGATATTCTTGATAAGGTGGAAGACTACGTTAATTCCGCCATACAAAAAAAATGTCCCATGACAACAAAAATAGTTCCGAAAGAAGAAGCTCGGCAAACCGGTGTCGAAGGAAGTTTTTGGGAAAAATATCCTGACGATGTAACGGTATACAGCATCATATGTAGCGACGACACCGTATACTCCAAAGAGTTATGCGGCGGCCCTCATGTAAAAAACACCGGAGACATTATTGGTGTGTTCAAAATTAAAAAGGAAGAAGCATCATCCGCCGGAATACGCAGAATTCGCGCTGTGTTAGAATAAAATTCACACGATACATACTATAAATATTGGAGAGGCAAAGGCGACATGATATACTAAAAACATGTTTTCTTTAGGGAAAAAAGAAATTATGGGACTTGCCGTTGATATTGGAACATCGTCCATTACCGCGGTCGTGTTTACTGCGCCGAATTGTCTTCCGACATCAAAGCCCTGCATAAAAAATGTATATCGTGCGTCCCTTGATATGCCCCGAAAACCGCGAGCAGAAACATTGGAGCGCCAGATCACAACGCAATTACGGGACCTTCTTAAAACAATTCGGGCATCTTTGAAAAAAAATCCTGACTTTGCGTACGTTGGTCTTTCCGCTCCCTTTTATATTTCCCGTCTTATAACACTCACATCAACGCGACCCAAGGCGTCGGCTCCTATTACAAAAGAAGAGATTCTCACTCTTATTAAAAAAGGGGAGAAATCCTTCACAGAGGAATACATATCCCCAAAAGAAAACCTTAAATTACATTTGTTCGGAAGTACCCTTTTAAAAACAATAATCAATGGCTATCGAATACCCGAAATAGTCGGTGCCACGGGAAAAACCCTTACATTATTTGTACGATACGAAACGACGGCAAAAAAATATATTAATGAACTATATGATCTTTTTGCGCCTCTTGTTTCGGAGAAAAAATTACATATAACATCTCTTCCTACCGCATGTTTTTATGCCATAGGATCCGCTATTCCTTTCAAGGAAGGATTGGTGCATGTGGATATCGGGGGTGAAATATCTGAAATATCAATCATTTACGATGACGTTCTTGAAAAAATTATTACAATTCCTCTTGGAAATGCTTCATTAGCACGGAAAGTAAGCGAATATTTTAATGTTTCATTCAAAGAAGGGGAGTCTCTTTTACGGCAATTTTCTAAAGAAGTTCTTGATTCCAAAAAAAGCGAAAACATAGCCGCTATAACTAATCATCATGTACGCGAATGGTGCGTGGCACTTTCCGCGGCCCTGACAACGTATGCAAAGGAAAATGATATTCCTTCAAATATCGTTCTTTCCGGCGGTGGCGCATTTTTAAAAGCGTATAGACAATCTTTTTCGTCTGAACTGTTACATAAAACGCATACATCTGAAACACCTCATATTACCATTGCCGATCCAAAACTTTTTCAAAATGAGTTCAGTGCAATGAGCACACTTACCGGTCCGCGTGATTTTGGCGTAACTTGTCTTGCGTTGCTTTGTTCACGAAATATTTTATAACATAGAGATATGATTAACAGATATGTTTATGGGTGATGTATTTAAAAACCATCCCGGGGAAGGCACATATCCGGAAGGAACACCTTCCGCCATTCCGCGCGATCCCTCTTCGGGGCGTTTTATTGTGGCCGATATTTTACCACCTCGCAAGCCGGACGTACGCCTTACCGCCATGCCGGAACAAATAAAAAAAAGGGCCGTAAAAAAACCCTCTGCTAAAAAATCATCTGCTAAAAAAGTCTCTGCGGAAACGCCTTCCGAAAAAAATCCCTTTTTATCTTCTACAAAAAAGGAATCTCTTGATATGTGGTTTCAGAAACGTAAAAAATCATTCGATGTTCCCGCACCGCCTCCTTCCGACCAAACTGTATTCCGACAGACACCTTCCTCATGGAAACGCGTACTTGGCATTGTTTTTATCCTTACTGCTCTTACCGGTGGTGGCATCTACGCATTTGGCCAAACATTTGCCAAAATGCACATAACACTGGGACTTAAATCAGAAACGCATGTCGTGCAAAAAGAAATCATTATCGCAACTGATGGCCGGGAAGGAAGCATCTCCGGTGAAGTAATAACCATATCTCATCCAAAACAAGAATCATTTCCCGCTACCGGACATGATACCGTTGAAACAAAAGCTCACGGCACCATAACGATTTATAATGCATTTAGTTCGCAAGAACAGGTTCTTGTGGCAAATACGCGCTTCGAAGCTCCCGATGGAAAAATTTATCGTATTCAAAAACCCATAACAGTTCCCGGAGCCGGTATTAAAGATGGAAAAATTGTTCCTAATTCCATCGATGTAACGGTATACGCCGATACAAGCGGGGAAGAATATAACAAAGATTCCGCCGATTTCACCATACCGGGATTTAAAGGATCTCCTCGCTTTGAAGGATTTTATGCTCGCACCAAAACATCTCTTACCGGCGGATTCATCGGGGAAACCAATATTATTACGGAAAAAGATCGGGATGCCGCCGAGGAGCTTTTAAAAAATATGGCGCGAGAAGAGGCGTATAACAACCTAAAAGAGGCTGTTCCTGAAGAGTTTATACTGCTTGATGACGCATATGAAATCCTTACCGAAGAAAACACATTCTCTCCCGAAGCCGGAGACCCGGCGGAACAGTTTACCGGATCAGTTGTCATGGAAGGACGAGCCCTTATTTTTCGAACGGAAGATCTTGGTGCCTATTTAGCAAATGCATTAGGTCTACCGTCCGATCGTGTTCATCTCGCCAACACCGACGATATTTCCTTATCGGTAGTGAGACGAAGTCTTGATGCCGGAACATTGGTATTGGAAGTTACAGGCCCCGTTCAATTTCTTTGGAATTTTTCGGAGGATGCTCTTGTAACTGATGTTCTTGGCGCGCCTTCGCCTGATGTATTGCATGATATTTTTGCAACCTACGCCGCTATCGATCATGCCGAAGTTCGCTTTTCGCCAAAGTGGGTTCGATTAATACCGCCGGACAGGAAAAATATTGTTCTAACAAAGGAAATTACGGATACACAGCTATAACACCTGTTTTCTCCCATAAATCCTTGACTTTGCATATCCTGTACGGTATGATTCTTCTACAAAGTATGCTTCTTAAAAACCCTGTATTTAGCTAAAAGGGGTACAAGATGGCTCTGGAGTTTGCTAAAAAACCACTTTTTAGGGAATTTCCTTAGGGAAATACTCTTAAAAAAGACATCCCTGTTTTTGAAGACATTCTCCATACCGCAGAAATGCGGGTTTTATATTTTTATGGCACATAATTCCGATAAGATCATAAAAGAGGGTTCTGTTACAGAAACCTTGCCAAATACAACGTTTCGCGTTACGTTAGACGATGGTGGGGAGATTCTTGCCCATCTGGGGGGTAAAATGAGACTTCATTATATTCGCGTTTTACTCGGCGATCGCGTGCGTATAGAAATGAGCCCCTATGATATGTCTAAAGGACGCATTGTGCATAGACTATAAATACACGCCATAGTCATATTATCACTCCTTAATGTGTTACATGAAAGTTCGAGCTTCGGTGAAAAAGATCTGTAATAAATGTAAAATAATCCGTCGCAAGGGACGGCTCTATGTTACGTGCACCGTTCCGAAGCATAAACAGCGTCAGGGATAGATTAATAACAGGTATGCAACTTGCAACATATAACACAAACAGGGTGTGTTATATGCCACAGGCTGTATATCCGGAATAATCTTTATTAATATTCAGTAAAAATTTAGAATGGCACGTATTTCAGGCATTGATATACCGGACAATAAGAAAATTGATATTGCTCTTACCTATGTGTATGGCATCGGTCGGCAATCCGCAAACGGTATTCTTTCATCTGCAAAAGTTGATCCCGCAAAAAGAACTTCCGACCTTTCTCCACAGGAATTATCCCGCATCCGCGAGATAATAGAGAAAAGCCATAAAGTGGAGGGGGATTTGCGGCGTGAAATTGCGGGAAATATAAAACGTCTCCGTGATATTAATTCTTATCGAGGCACGCGCCACTTACGCGGACTACCCTCCCATGGACAGCGCACCAAAACGAATTCCCGCACGCGTCGTGGAAATACGCGCAAAACAATGGGGAGCGGACGGCGGTCGGTAGATAAGAAATAGTATGAATGGCATAATTATAATTTTTTAATGTTCTGGCATGGGTAAGAAACGCATAATTAAAAAAGGAGATACAACTTCGTCAGAACATTTGACGATCGCCGCTTTGAAGAAAAAAATTAAGCGACGCATTTCCGCAGGGCACGTATATATTAATTCCACATACAATAACACCATCATCACATTCACTGATGAACACGGCGCTGTTATTTTTTGGGGAAGTGCCGGATCACTTGGATTTTCGGGTGCCAAGAAAAGCACTCCCTATGCCGCTTCTAAAGTTGCAACACTACTAACGGAACGCGCAAAAGCAATTGGTCTTGAAAATGTTAATATTTTTGTACGCGGTGTTGGTGCCGGACGTGAGTCTGCCATTCGATCAATCGCATCGGGAGGACTTGCCATTACATTTATAAAAGACATGACTCCCGTCCCCTTTAATGGTCCTCGAGCACGAAAAGTTCGCCACCCATAGCATAGTAAAAAGATTTGAAATATTAAAACTATGAAAGATCCAAAATGTAAAACATGTCGCCGTGCCGGAGAAAAACTCTTCCTAAAAGGGGAGCGTTGTTTTACTTCCAAATGTGCTATCGTACGAAAGCCCTACGCCCCCGGCATACAAGGCGGTAAGACAACGCGTCGCCGGAGAAATATTTCAGAATACGGCACACAATTGCGTGAAAAACAAAAAGTTCGTCATATGCATCACATAGACGAAACCCAGTTCGGCAACTATGTTCGGCATGCCATGACGATAAAAGGAGCTGATGCGGGTGAAAAACTTATGGAAACACTTACGCGGCGTCTTGATACCGTAGTGTTTATGTCGGGGTTTACCGTATCACGCAGTATTGCCCGTCAGCTTATCAGTCATGGTCATATTCGGATAAATGATAAAAAAGCCAGTATTTCATCCACCATTATAAAACCGGGTGATGTCATATCGCTCTCTTCCCGCATTAAAGAAAGCGCGTTTAAAGAAATAATCGAACAATCCATCAAGGACAGCAAACCGCCGTTATGGATAACGATGGATGCGGAAAAACTTCAAGCAACGGTAACAAAAATGCCTGATGCAGAACCTTCTTCGCACAACACGAAACTTATTATTGAGTACTATGCTCGTTAATATGGTTTATTCCAAAAAAAATTCATTATTGGGGTATAATGCATAGACATTTATGAAACACGATATTATTTTGCCATCAAAGCCAAAAACAATCTCGGAAGAGGGGAATGCCGGGATTTTTGAGATAGACGGCTTTTATCCGGGCTACGGCATCACGGTGGGTAATGTTATCCGCCGTATTCTTCTTTCCTCCTTGCCCGGCGCCGCTATTACTCAAGTAAAAATTGATGGCGTGCAACACGAATTTTCAACTATTGATGGCGTGCAAGAAGATGTTATAACCATTCTTCTTAACCTTAAAAAACTCCGGTTTATCATGCAGGGTGACGAATCTCAAACGGTTGAAGTATCTATAAAAGGGGTTAAAACACTCACCGGCAAAGATATAAAAACACCTTCAACTATTGAAATTATTAACCCCGATGCGCATATTATGACGGTAACTGATAAAAATACGTCCATTACGATGGAATTTACCGTGGAAAAAGGATTAGGATACGCCACGCGCGCCTCACTTCATAAAGATAAGGTTGATGTTGGCATGATGACATTGGATGCATTATTTAGCCCCATTCAAAAGGCAACGCACGAAGTCGAAGACATGCGTGTAGGAGATCGCACCGATTATAATCGTCTTCGTCTCCACATTGAAACTGACGGTACTATTACGCCCCGAGAAGCCCTCATGCGCGCTATAGCAATCGCTCTTGAGCAATTTACGGCACTTGCGGGAGCCATTAGCGACACACCCGTGGAAGAAAGCACACCGGCGGAACTTTCTCTGATAGCAGGGGAGTTAAGCACTATAGAAGATACCGACTCCGATGATGATGGCGTTGACGTAAATAAAGTAAAGATAGAAGACTTACACTTACCGTCACGTACCATCAATGCACTGCATGAAAACGGCATTCGCACCATCGGCGGCCTTCTTCGAAAAGATACCGAAACATTATCCGAAATTCCCGGCATTGGAGATAAGGCCATCCAGGAAATAAGACGCGCAATTGGAAGTATGGGACTAACGCTTAAATAATATGTCATACACCGTACAAGGGAAAAAACTGAAACGCAACCGAAATCAGCGACGCGCACTCTTAAAGAGTCTGGCGGCTAATTTAATAACGCATAAAAAAATAAAAACAACGCTTTCCAAGGCGAAGAATGTACGTCCCTTTGTAGAACGGCTAATTTCTATTGCTCGAAAAGATACCGTAGCTTCACGAAGATATGTAGCACGATATCTGCCAAAAGAGGTCGTAAAGACTCTAACGGAACTGGTACCGGAATATAAGGAACGCCCCGGCGGCTACACGCGCATCACAAAAGCGGGGCTTCGCAAGCATGATGCCAGTAAAATAGCCTTTATTGAATTTGTAAAATAGGTACGTTTACTATGAATACGGTAACAAAAAAAGTACATACAATTGATGCATCGGGCAAGGTGCTTGGGCGTGTGGCGACAGAGGCCGCTCACTTTTTACGCGGAAAAGCGAGTCCTTCATTTCGCCCCCACGAAAAACCGGAAGATTGCGTTGTAATAGTAAATGCTAAAAAAATAACATTAAGCGGCAATAAAGAAGAGGTAAAAACATATAAACGATACTCCGGCTATCCAAGTGGTCTTAATTATACCCCTTACAAAAAAGCATTTGATCGTGATCCGGGATGGGTTATCAAAAAAGCTATTATGGGCATGCTTCCCAAAAATAAACTGCGAAAACACATGATTAGTAATTTAACTATCCACAATGGCAACAGCAACTAAAAAACAATCTTCCACGGAACCATACACGGAAGGCATAGGAAGACGGAAAACATCTGTTGCCCGGGTGCGTATCTACGAAAGGGGAACCGGTATTACGGTAAATGATAAAGATTATCATGATTATTTTCCCGGAGCATCTCTGCATCATATTGTAGAGGAAGCATTGAAAAAAACAGACTTACATCAGCAGAAGAAGGTTTCCGTGCACGTCTCCGGTGGCGGACTTTACGCCCAAGCGGAAGCCATACGTCATGGCTTGGCACGGGCATTGGTATTACTGCATGAAGATTTAAAAAAACCCTTGCGTGACCTTGGATTTCTTACACGTGATTCCCGTATGAAAGAACGAAAGAAATTCGGCCTTCGCAGTGCTCGCCGTGCCCCACAATGGAGTAAACGATAAATCACATAGGAACAAAAGTGGGTATTAAATCGGGAAAATAAACCTTTTTATGTATAAAAATTAGCAATCTTGACAAGAGAGTGCTAATTTTTTTATACTGGCACTATGGACACGCTCACCGATAAGGAACAATCTGTATTGGAAGCGATTGTGCGTGCGTATATAGCGGAGGCGTCTCCCATAGCATCCTCTCATATTCAAAGCCATGTAAGTTCCGCTACCATCCGCATAATCATGAATACTCTCGAACAAAAAGAGTATCTGCGCCAACCACACACATCAGCGGGGCGCATACCAACCGGAAAGGCGTATCGCTTTTTTGTGGATAATTGTATTCAAAAACATTTTGTGCCGGAATCACTTAAACGGCGTCTTAGGAACATACGTCAGTGGCACACTCTTCTTCAGACAATTTCAGAAGCGACGCAACTCCTAACCATCGCAACATATGGAGATCCTCCCACCATCCTTTATTTCGGTATGGGGGGAGTATTGGAAGCTCCCGAATTTAATGATCCATATTTAACCCGTAAATTAGGCTACCTCATGGATTCCTTTTTATACAATCGTACCGCATACCAAACATATACATCCAATCGTACCGCATATCCCTTGGTCTTTATCGAAGAAGAAAATCCATTACCGGAAGCTCAATTTGCAAGTATTGTCTCCCGATCGGTTAACAATGGCACCATTCTCACCATCGGACCCACGCGTATGAATTATGAAGCCACCGTTGCTATTTTACGAGCACTATAATAATTTTTTATGAAAAAAAATACTCCCGGGGAAGAGGTTCCCAAAAAACGATCCTCCTCAAAGGATTGTGAGAATTATAAAAAAATGGCTGATGAATATCTTGCCGGATGGAAACGATGTCAGGCGGATGCCGCAAATGCAAAAAAAGATGATGATCGCAAAAGGACCGAATATATCCTTTTCGCCGAAGAAGGCATTATCCGCGAACTGCTTCCTATTGTTGATATATTTGACCGCGCATTTGCCGGACAAGATATTCAAAATCCTTATGTACAGGGATTTCGCCACATTCATACGGGACTCATGCATCTTCTTACGACGCACGGTGTGACGCCCATTGAAGCTGAAGGACTGCCCCTGGACGTCTCTCGTCATGAAGCGATAGAATCCGTTCCGGTGAATGACGAACAAAAGGATAACATTATCACGGAAGAGC
Source organism: Candidatus Ryanbacteria bacterium CG10_big_fil_rev_8_21_14_0_10_43_42 (assembly GCA_002793915.1). Classification (NCBI taxonomy): domain Bacteria; phylum Candidatus Ryaniibacteriota; species Candidatus Ryanbacteria bacterium CG10_big_fil_rev_8_21_14_0_10_43_42. The sequence goes on from PFEF01000006.1 coordinate 199,533, forward strand.
TTTCAAAAGGATACATGCTTCGGGATAAAGTTATTCAGGCAAGTAAGGTAAAGGTGGGTATTTATAAAAAATCTTCTTAAATACACATATTTCATTTCGTTATACACGACATATCATGATACACTTATAACATAACATTATATTACCATGGCAAAAATACTCGGCATCGACCTCGGCACCACAAATTCCGCTATGGCGGTTGTAGAAGCCGGTCAACCCAAAATTATAGAAAATAAAGAAGGAAATCGCACCATGCCCTCTATGGTTGCTGTTTCCAAAACAAACGAGCGCTTAGTAGGCCTTTTAGCAAAACGTCAGGCGGTTACGAATCCTAAAAATACCATTTTTTCTGCAAAGCGTCTCATTGGACGTACGTATTCGGATGAAGAAATAGTACGTGATAAAAAACTTCTCCCGTATGCCATACAAGAATCAAAAAATAATGGCATTGAAATTACCATGGGCGAAAAACAATACCGTCCGGAAGAGATTTCCGCCATGGTCCTGCAAAAATTAAAACAGGATGCTGAAGAGCAACTGGGAGAAAAAATAACCGAGGCAATTATCACCGTACCCGCATATTTTGATGACGCCCAGCGTCAAGCCACCAAGCATGCCGGAGAAATTGCCGGCCTGGACGTAAAGCGTATCATAAACGAACCGACGGCGGCCGCTTTAGCATATGGGTTTGAGAAAAAGAAGGACGAACAAATTGCTGTATATGATTTTGGCGGCGGTACATTCGACGTATCGGTACTGGAAGTTTCAAACGATACCATAGAAGTACGTTCCACCGGCGGAGACACGCACTTGGGCGGAGACGATTTCGATCAGCGCATTATGGACTGGCTCGTAAACGAGTTTAAAAAGGTATCCGGCATCGATATAGGGAACGATCATCTTGCACTCCAACGCCTAAAGGAAGCGGCTGAAAAGGCAAAGCATGAACTTTCCACAACCATGGAAACAGAGGTTAATATTCCGTTCATCACGTCCGGCGCCGAAGGTCCCCAACACTTGCTTATAAAGCTCTCACGCGCAAAACTGGAGTCCCTTGTGGAAGATCTCATAAAAAAATCTATTGAAACCACAAAACAGGTTGTTACTGATTCCAAGTTTGCCCTCTCTGACATTGATGAGGTCATTCTTGTCGGTGGACAGACACGTATGCCTGCCATTATAAAAGCGGTAAAAGAACTATTCGGGAAAGAACCGAATAAATCCATCAATCCCGATGAAGTAGTTGCTTTGGGAGCTGCCATCCAGGGAGGTATTATGCAGGGAGATGTAAAGGACGTTCTTCTTCTTGACGTAACACCGCTTTCATTCGGGATTGAAACATTAGGCGGCGTATTTACGCGCCTTATCGAAAAAAATACGACAGTCCCGACATCGCATAGTCAGGTATTTTCAACTGCGGCGGACAATCAGACATCCGTTGAAGTACACGTACTTCAGGGAGAGCGTGAACTTGCGAAGGACAATAAAACACTCGGTCATTTTATGCTTGATGGCATTCCGCCGGCATCACGCGGCATGCCGCAAATAGAAGTATCATTTGATATTGATGCAAATGGTATTCTAAACGTAAAAGCAAAAGATAAAACGAGCGGCAAAGAACAATCTATCCGCATTGAGGCATCATCGGGTCTTTCAACCGAAGAAATCGAACGCATGAAACGTGATGCCGAAACACACGCCGAAGAAGATAAAAAAATCAAAGAATTAATCGAAGAAAAAAATACGGCGGACACACTTATCCATACCGCAGAAAAAGCGCTTGCCGACGGAGGAGAAAAAGTACCGGCGGATATCAAAACAGACGTCGAGTCCCGCATCGCCGATCTTAAAAAAGCAAAAGATGGAAATGATAAACCCGCAATAGAAACTGCCGCAAAAGCATTATCTGCGGCAATGCAAAAAATAGGAGAACATCTCTCGTCACAACAAACAAATACGGAACAATCACAGACAACGAAACCCTCACCGGAAGAACCCGTACAAGATGCCGATTATAAAGATGTATCAAACGAAGAAAAGAAAGAATAAATGTCCTCACCGCATACAAAATCACTCGGTACCGGCATACTCGCTGTTATGTTCTCGGTACCGTTCTGGTTCTTCTACAAACAAGGTATCGATTTCGGGTCTCTCGACGGCACGCCGACACTTTACGCGCTGGGGTTTCTTATACTCTATTTTGTAAGTATAAGCATTCTTTTTCTATTCAATGATTACTGGCGCGTATTTATGGGGACCATCCTATTCAGCACTGTTCCATTTTTCTTTTTCTTCGGCACAACCGCGCTTACCGGAGGATCAGCGTTTATATTTTTTCTGGGGTCCATGCATGCTCTTACGCGCGTACAGCAAGAACGGCGCAATCGCCTTACATTCAAGGTGCCTATTCTCCTTCACCAGGGACTTCCGCTATTCCTTACACTCTTTGCGTTTATTCTCGCAACGGCATATTTTATCGAGACAAAAAATGCCCCCTCGGAAATTACGTTCAAAGATATCATTCCGAAAAAAACATTTACGCGTCTTTTACGCACAACACAGCCTTATATTGGTGAAAATATTCTCCCCGGATTCAATCAAAACCTTATGGTGGACGAATATATTATGGAAAATCTTAAATCGTCAGGTATTAATATCTCGGCACTTACCGACGATGAATCCCAATCTCTTCTCATTGAAGCGCGCAGACAACTTATAAGTCGTGTGGGTCTTCCGGAAAATTCACCTCCATTATCGGGACAGGAAACATTAGGAGACACTCTTTATATTATCATCACGGAAAAAAGCACTGCATTGTTTGAGCCATACCGTCAATTTCTTCCTCTTGCATTTGCCATAGGATTTTTTCTTTTCCTTAGAACCATCGCTCTTCCTTTTGGTTGGTTAGTGTCCTTCATCGCCCTCCTTATCGTAACGTTCTTTAAGTCGCACGCCATTATTGCACATGAGGATGTTCAGGCGACAAAAGAGATCGTTCGTTGGAGCTGATAATATAACTTTGTTGCCGATAAAACAGGTAATTCCTCTGCTTGATGTGTCGCACGATGTGTTGTATAATCATTCTGTCCTGCAATTATATTGCTTACACGCTCTATATTATATTCAACCATGAAAGATTATTATGATGTCCTTGGTATCGCCCGTAACGCTTCTGCGGAAGATATAAAAAAGGCATACCGAAAACTTGCCCACCAACATCACCCCGATAAAAGCGGCGGCGATGATGTTCGTTTTAAGGAAATTAACGAAGCATACCAGGTACTGGGAGACGAGCAAAAACGCGCCCAATATGACCGCTTTGGAAATGCTGGTTTTAACCCTTCAGGTGGAGGCGGCTGGGACGGCGGAAACGCTTACGCAAATGGATTTGAAGGTGTCGATTTGGGAGATATTTTCGGAGATATTTTTGGCTTTAACACAGGAAAAACACGAACTCCACGCGGACGAGATATATCAATAGACATTGAACTTTCCTTTAAGGAAGCGGTATTTGGTACCGAACGTTCCGTCTTGCTTCAAAAAATATCCGCATGTTCCGTATGTTCCGGTGGAGGAAATGAACCGGGAACACCTCTTAAGACATGCTCCAGCTGTAATGGCTCCGGGCAAGTTCACGAAACACGCCGATCCGTATTCGGCACGTTTACAACAAAACGTGCTTGTACAGCATGTCATGGATCGGGGCAAGTGCCGGAAAAAATATGCAAAGAATGCCGAGGAGAAGGCATAAAACAGGGGTCGGAAGAGGTAACAATTTCTATTCCTTCCGGTATTGATAACGGAGAGATGATAAAACTCGTAGGCAAAGGGGAGGCCGTACAAAAAGGTATTGCGGGAGATTTGTATGTAAAAATTCACATAGCTCCTCATAAGAAATTCTCCCGAACAGGAAACGACATAACCTTATCCCTTGATGTCCCATTTACCGATGTAGCACTGGGAACAACGGAAACAATCGAAACACTAGACGGCACCGTGCAAGTCCAGATACCGGCCGGAACCGATTCCGGAACCGTCCTTCGCATTCGAGGAAAAGGCGTTCCTCGAGCAAGAAGTAGTAGGGGAGATCTTCTTATTAAGGTAATTGCAAAAACACCCAAAAAGCTTTCCCGTAAAGCAAAAAACCTCCTCGAAGAACTGAAAGAAGAAGGACTATAATATTAAAAAACTGATTATATCCAAGAATATAATCAGTTTTTTAGTGGAATAACTTTTACTGCATGTTTTGAACTATGTCCGCCCGGGAGGGCTCGAACCTCCGACCGTCGGCTTAAAAGGCCGCTGCTCTACCAACTGAGCTACAGGCGGACGTAGTTCAAAACTATATATTATTGTAAAAAACCATTAAAAACAAATGTTTTTACTTTTAACTCCGTACAACCAGACTAGGGATGGACAGTAAAACGCATTACATCGCACTGCCTAATCTCCCAACCGCTTGCGGGTTATAAGCATTCCGACGAGTGGCACGGAAAGCCATATAAGAAATGCCATATCAGTTCTAAATAGCGTATGTGTAAGGGGGGAGATATATATTCCGTATTCGGATGGTACCAAACGTACCACGAAACTAACGAAAAGTCCAACACCAAATACCCCCAAAATAAGAGCATGCCACCATTCTTCCCCGATACGCCTCTGTCCTTTAAAGAGGGAACGTAATAACAGAAGCGAAACCAAAAATAAAAAAGTAATAAAAACACCAACAGAAACACCAAACCTTATACGTACATCCTCAAACACGGGAAAAAACGCCATACCGATAATATAAGGATGAATAAGGATAGAAATATAAAGTCCTAAAAGAGATGCCAAAAGACGTAGTCGCCCGATAAGAATACCGTAAAAAAAACCTGCCGTAATCAAGAAAAAAACAATCAGAACATCCCATGAGGGGATCCGATTTTGCACCAATGAAAGAAACTCGCCAATACGCGAAACCATATCCCCATGCTACACGGCATAGAAGGTAAACATCAAGCATTCTTATCCCCAATTACGCCTATGTTCGTAATTCCTCAAAAAGCCTACAATAAACACACATAGTTCTATAAAGAATTCCCATAGTTTATGCTTTATAATTCATATCTAAACTTAACCTTTTTTGCATTATCTGTAAGTGCTCTTACGTTGTTATTTGCTTTTCAGGCTTCCGCTTCGGTGATAATCCGCCCCATCCACAACCAAGGCCTCGTCGGCTATTGGTCCATGGACGAAGGGGGAGGACTTACCGCGTATGATCGAAGCGGCAACCTCAACCACGGTACGCTCACCAATATGGATGCGGATACCGATTGGACAGACGGCCAACTCGGCGGCGCGCTGGACTTTGACGGGAGTAATGATTATATAACGGCACCGGATTCAGGAGTATATTCAGGATTAAGAGCTATTACCGTATCACATTGGGTCAATTGGGAAAGTTTTGGTGGTGGTAGTAATCATAAATTTACTGTCGGAAAAAGCAACTGGTCTTCTCAAAGAGAATGGCGAATAAGGGTGGAGGATGGGACAAACCTTGTATGGCATATCAGTAATGATGGAAATGATCCGGATACTGCAGAAATACGGTATGCGGTATCTAATCTTACATTACGCAAATGGCACCATATCGTAGGAACATATGATACCGATAATAATAATCTTTTAGAGCTTTACGTGGATGGGAATTTGGTAAGTACGGCGACAGGAGAGACAGGGCCAATACTTAATGGCACAGCGGGTATAGGTATAGGTAGCAGTTCTGATGATGGAGCCGGAAGTGAAATCGATAATCACGACGGGCTCATAGACGAAGTTCGCATCTATAATCGGGCGCTTACGCCCATAGAAATCCGGCGGCTGTACCAAATGACAGGACCGAAGATAGCAACACCCGCCCTCTCCGATGGCCTCGTCGGCTATTGGAACTTTGACGAAGGGGGAGGACTTACCGCGTATGATCGAAGCGGCAACCTCAACCACGGTACGCTCACCAATATGGATGCGGATACTGATTGGACAGACGGCCAACTCGGCGGCGCGCTAGACTTTGACGGGAGTAACGATTATGTGGAGGTTGGAGATACAAATGTTCTTGATATATCCTCGTCTTTTTCTATTTCGGTGTGGATACTGAAAGGATCAAACACGGGTTATGACATGATTCTTATGAAAACACCAGACCAGAATAATGCAAATTATTACATTACAACAACTAGTGATGAAATAGCCATGGGTTTTACCGATGTACCAGCCAATTGGAACGAGTGTGCGACATCTGCTACTAATATTGTTACCTCCGCATGGTATCACTTGGTAGGTGTTTTTGATGATGATGGTAATACACAAACAATATATGTAAACAGTCTATCTCAAGCTGTGACGGGAACATGTGCACCTGCTGTGTCTCCACAAACAAATGCGGGTAGTATTTATGTCGGAGAATCACAATTGAGCGGCGGAGGTGAATGGTTCGATGGTATTATAGACGATGTCCGAATATACAACCGAGCCCTTACTCCTACCGAGGTTCGACGGCTGTATAATATGGGACGATAATCATTATCCCCACCTACCACATATTCTCACATCTCCATAAAAAAGACACTGTACCTATGCCAAATTCTAAACTCAAAATTTTCTATTCCTGTGTATTTACAATACTTATCTTTCTTGCCGCAGGCACTGCTTCTGCTCAAGATATTACATCCGGCCTCGTTGGTCACTGGACATTCGACGAAGGATCGGGAACGGTAGCAGGAGATTCAAGCGGGTTGGGCAACACCGGAACACTTACGAATGGTCCTGTATGGGGGGTAGGGAAGGTAGGGGGTGCGCTAAGTTTTGATGGATCAAACGATTATATAGATGCAGGGTCAAATGCAATACTTGATGATATGTCAGTTTTTTCGTTTTCTGCATGGATTAATCCTGGAACGGGAGCCTACGGTCCGCAAGGAACTATCGTGCAAAAAGGACATGGTGATATTCAACTTACGTATGAAGGCTGGATTTTGGCGTTTTACCCTAATGCACCTACCCAGCTTACATTTCGTGCTGTTCATCAAACAAATCACTTACTCATACAAGCCCCACCAAATGTGTTCACTATGAACGAATGGCAACACGTGGTAGTAACGTGGGATGGCTCGCCCAATGCTTCAGGTGTAAAAATTTTTCGTAATGGCGTAGAAGTTTCTTACTCTACTCAACAAAATGGTTCCGGACCTAAAGTATCGGATGTTGCGCGAAATTTTCTGATAGGGATAAACTCATATGTGAATACGCCATTCAAAGGATCTCTCGACGACGTCCGTATCTATAACAGGGCTCTTTCCTCTACTGATATCCAAGCTCTCTATGCCTTAGGATCCGGTCCTCCGCCGTCAGATAC